>JAFDBW010000038.1 GCA_019313105.1 Deltaproteobacteria bacterium
CATTGCTCCAGCCAGGTCAGAAGTTGACGGTCAGTGTCGGTTGTCGTCGGTGACTTCAGCAGGAGCGTATCGGACAGCAATCCCGCCAGCATCAGGGAGGCGATCTTCGGTTCCGGGTCAATCCCTGCCTGCCGATAAAGCGTCGCAACCACGGAGCAGGTGCTTCCAAGGGGCTGGTTGATAAAACGAATCGGCCGTTCCGTGTGAAAATTACCTAGTCTGTGATGATCGATAATTTCCAGGATTTCTACCTGGTCTGCTCCAGGCACAGCCTGGGTCAGTTCATTGTGATCGACCAGGATCAGCTTCAGAGGCGATGGCCGGATCAGGTTTGATTTGGTGCCAACCCCGCAAACCCGTCCATTGTCATCAATCACCAGAACTCCGGGAGAGGTGCTGCGCATCAATACCTTGCGGATTTCATCAAGCCGGTCATCCGGGTGCGCACGGGGAACATCTGCATCGGCCAGATATCGTACCGGCGTCGAGAGTCTTGCCAGAAGGGCGCAGGTTGTCGTGTCATAGGGTGAGCAAAGAAAGGAGACTTGCTGTTTGCGGGCGGCCATAACCAGGTCGTCATCGATGGCGAGACCTCCGGTCACCACCAAGAGCCTGATGCCGAGTTGAATGGCATGCTCCTGGATATTCCGGCGATCACCGGCAAAGACCACGATGCGCTGCGGGTCAGTATCCGCCAGCCGTGCCCTGAAGCTCTCCAGGGACATCGCCCCGACAAACAGGTCAAGCTCATCGGTGCGTTCGCCGTCCACCATGTTAACCACGTCTGCCTGAAGACAGGACTGAATCGATTTCGGCGATGAAAAGACCCGTCGAATCGGCTTTCCGGCCCGCGGCAAAAAAATATGTTCCGTCATCCGTTTGAGGATCAGGGCGCCCAGTGGAGTACCATCGGCATCGACCACAGGCAGCATGCGGATATCGCGCTGGCGCATCAGCTCAAGGGCATTTGCCAGCGGGGCATCGGCATCGATCAGCGCCGGAGATTCTCCTACCGTGTCCCGCAGCCGCGGGTAGACATCGGTCAAAAGCTTCGGCTGTGGCTGATCGATGGCATCGAGGACAAATTCCGTCTGCCTGTTAAGCCCGCCGACGCGTCCCGGAAAGACATTGTTTCGCCCCTGCCGCTGACAAAGCTCCGCATATGCAATCGCACTGCAGATCGAATCGGTATCCGGATTTCTATGACCGACAACAAAAACTCTCTCCGGCTGGCTCATTTGCCCTCCTTGTCCAGGTAACCTCGTACGTCTCCCAAACCGATCAGGTCCTCAACTATCCCTCGCCCGGGAACGCCCAGTTTATCGAACCAGACATAAAGGCTGCCGCTGTTGGTCTCGAAGATCTCCGGGTCAACCTTGACCTGGACCAGCAGGCCATGATCCGGGAAGTAGTCCTGACTGGCCTGCTCCTCGACAGTCAGAATCCTGACTTCAAAATCGATAAAACCCTTCCTGGAATAAGTGGGGATCAGAATCTTTGTACCGCGTTGCAGCGGGCCATAAATTCCGGCTCGCAGGTTATAAAAGGCCGTCAACACATCGACGGGATGCTGACCGTCGGGGATATCATGCAGTTTGGTCGAGCTCAAGACACCTTCTTTGAACTTCTCCTCTGTAATCTTGCCTCGCTCGTAGTCGAAAGAGCGAATCTTGACGCGATTCGTCCACTTTCCCCATCTCTTCTTCCTGATTTGCGACACATGCTCAATGCTGTCCAGAGAGCCATCCGGCAGCAATCGCATCAGTGAGCTGTAGGTCTGCGTACGATCTCCCGCGAGCCATGACGCGATTCCCAGAGTCCGGCCAATCAGCTCTGCGCGCAGGACATCCGGCTCTCCGGTCTCGACCAGTCGCAGTTCACCCTCCGCCAGCCGGGTGAAGAAGAGGAAATCGATCCCGTATGAATAATCTTCGCCCGTCAACTGCGAGATAGGCTTGATGATGCCGAAATCAATTGCCCATGTGCAACCCGGCACGGACAAATGTAGTGAACAGAAAATTGCCATCAGCAGGCGAAATCGTGTCATCAAATAAACAGGCTGGCAACAAAGAGACAGTAAGCGCCCAGCAGCAGCAGGCCTCTCTTGCGGTCCAGCTGCAGACGTGGCAGCATGATGGTCAGAAGTGCAATCAGGAGAACACAGAAAGCCAGCATGACCGGGAAGTCCATCTGCAGGGCTCTTGTCTCTATGACAATCGGGTTGAACATCGGACAGATCCCGAGAACAAACAGGATATTGAAGATGTTGCTACCGATCACGTTGCCGACACTGATATCCATCTCTCCCTTCCAGGCGCTCATCACCGAAGCGGCGAGTTCCGGGAGGCTGGTGCCGATGGCGACGATCGACAGTCCGATAACCATCTCGGAGACTCCGAGCAGGGTCGCAATCATCACCGCACCCCGGACCATCAATTCGGCACCAACACCCAGACCGGCCATGCCGAGGATGACCAGAATCACGTTCTTGCCACGCCCGGCAGAAGCCTCCCGGATCGCCTGCTCAACTTCGCCGCCTGTGGGCACCGACGGGTTTCGTGCCGTCATAACGCAGTAGGCCAGGAAGACCAGCAGGCAGAGAAAGAGCAGCAGACCGTCCAGGAAGTTCAGGACGCCGTCAAAGGCGACGACATAGAGGCCAATCGAGGCCACGACCATGATCGGCACTTCACGGGTCAGCGTGGAACGCGCCACGACAACCGGCGTAATCAGGGCCGCCACCCCAAGGATCAAACCGATATTGGCAATATTCGACCCGATGACATTGCCGGCGGCCATGGCAGATGCCCCACGCACGGCGGCAAAGAGAGAAACCAGAAGCTCAGGCATGCTGGTCGCGAAGGCAACCACGGTGAGCCCGACAACCAGTGGTCGTACACCCATCGACAGCGCAAGCCTGGAACTTCCCGTGACCAGATATTCGGCACCGTAATAAAGCAGCAACAAACCTGCAAGAACGAGGATAACACCCAAAAACATCAATAAATCCCTATCGGTCTACAAACAGACTGAAACATCTACCAGTCTAATACCTGCTTCCCTTGCTGTCGAGAACTAGTCGAGTACAAGATGAATATCTTGACTTAATTATCATTAAAGAGATAATATTCATATATTCAATTATTATCTGAGGGTGAATTATGGCAAACGTTGAATTTGACAAAACAATCTGCCTCGACAGGGAAGCCGAGATTCTCAAGGTTCTTGGCCATCCGGTGCGACTGAAGATCGTTGCCGGTCTCATGTCCCAATCATGCAATGTGAAAAAAATCTGGGAATGTCTCGAATTGCCCCAGGCGACCGTATCGCAGCATCTGGCCCTACTCAAAAACAAGGGCATTATTGATGGCAAGCGTGACGGTGTCGAGGTCTTCTACCAGGTCACGTCAACCGAGGCCCGCAAAATCGTTCAGTCTTTGATGGAAAATTTCTCCTGTAAATAACCGAACACAGAGAGCAACAGCATTCGGCAATTATTACAAACGGTGACTGCAGGATCACTGCAGCCACCGTTTCTATCTTGACCCGCCGTGAACTCACCGTAAGCTTTTGCTTGCGATGGCAATAATCACTTCATAGCTTGCCGGCAGCCCCGACTCACACCGGTATTGTTGTTCGTAGAACTTGATCATGGATTGCATGACCCGGCGTGACGCCAGTCCCCGGGGACGATCCGCTGTCGCATTGCTGGCACCGATCTGCTTGAGTTGCCTGAGCAAATCAGGTACGTCAAGGTGAAACTCCACCTCCATTCCGGCAGAAATATCATCGCAGGCCAACCCGGCAGCGGCGATCGCATCTGCAACCTCGTCGAGCACCGGAAAGTTCTGCACATGGGACGTTCGCCCCGTTTCGCTATCCTCTACTGCCCGGCAGTGGGAAGAACGCAGCTCAAAGAGAGTCTTTTCACCAAAAAGTGCCAGGGCAAAGGACCCGCCCGGTCTGAGGACTCTCGCCACCTCGGCGAAAGCCGAAGGCAGGCAATCGACCCACTGATAGACCGAACTGGACACTACGCAGGCGAATGCCTGGTTGGCAAAAGGCAGTTGCCTGGCGTCGCCATCACAGGCTGAAACCGCCGGCAGCCTGCCTGCAGCGGCCCGGGTCATGCCATGCGCGATATCCATCACGACGAACTGGTTCCCCGACACGCGATTGAGCATCGCAGCGGCAAGAGCACCCGTACCGGTGCCTATGTCAAGGCAGGGTCCGGGCAGCAATGCAACAGCTGCCAGTCGACTATAAAGCAGCTCGACAACCCGTTTCTGGACAGACGCGTAGCTGTCATAATCCTCTGCGTGGCTGGAAAAATTACCGCGCATGCGTTCGCTGTCAATCGCTTTGACCGGCGGCACCATCAGCAGAACTCCAGGAGACGGACGGCAACGTCGTGCGGTTTACTTAAAAACGGCGCATGCCCGATCCCGGCAAAAGGCACGTATTCTCCAAGAGGAAGCATGGCGGCCATAGCCCGCCCGGCACCGGCCGGCGAGATCCGGTCAAGTTCACCATGCAGCACCATTGCAGGGACTTGGATTTTCGAGAGGATGTCGCGTTGATCCTGCTCGGCCAGTACGTTGAGGAGCTCAAAAGCAACATCCTGGTCCGGTAAAGAGCTGGCTCGCACCGCAAAATTGCGGATCATCCGCAGTCTGTCGATGGAGAGACTCTCTCCGGCGAAAGTCAGGGAAAAGAACTCTGCAAGAGTTGCTTCGAACTGTCTCTTGAGGTTTCTGGCCATGGCACGTACCTGAGCGACAGGCAGACCGAACGACCAGCCATCGCCAGCTGTGAATTTCGGCGTTGAACCGATCAGGGAAAGCCTTTCGACCGGGAGTTTCCCGTCGCTGGCCATCTGCAATGAGAGCATGCCGCCCAGCGACCAGCCGACCAGGGCATAAGGTCCTGCAGCCAGAGACGATAACCAGTCCGTCAGGACATCGGACAACCCGGCAAGATCGTTCCGGCCGGCCGGTGAAGACTTGCCATGACCGGGGAGATCGGGAACCAGAACGCGGTAATTACCCGCAAGCAGGCCAGCGAGCTCCTGGAACGCCGCCGCCGACACGGCCCAGCCATGCAGGAGTATCAGCGGCCTGCCTTGACCGGCTTCGTACCATGTCAGAGAACCTCCGCCAGGTCTCTGGAATTGCCTTTCCTTCATCCGGCATACTCCCTGTAAACATCAAGAATCTTGCCGACGGCATCTGTAAGCTCAACCGCCGAATGACTGGCCATCACAGTCGCCCGTAACCGGCAGAGTCCCGTGCCAACAGTTGGAGGCCGAACGCCCTGCAGAAAAACACCCATTTCGAGGAGCCGTTCCGTCATTTGCATGGTGGGGTCAGGGTCGCGGGTCAAGATCGGGACGATCTGGGTGGTGCTGCCGAGCAGATCCATTCCACCATCTTGCAAAAGCCCGGCGAACAGGGTGCGGTTCTCCGCCAGCTTCTGGCGCAGGTTTCTTCCCTCCTCGCTATCAACCAGGTCGAGTGCAGCTGACGCCGCGGCCGGGACTCCCGCTGGCAGGCTTGTGGAAAAAATGAAAGAGCGGCTGCGATTGATCAGCGTGTCGATGATCACCCGGTCCGCGGCCAGATAAGCGCCCGCGCAACCAAGGGCCTTGCCGAGCGTTCCCATGTGCAGGTCGATGCGCTCAAGGCAACCGAGGGCCTCGCCAGTACCCCGGCCGTTCTTTCCCGAAACACCGGTCCCGTGTGCATCATCGACCATCAGTAATGCGTCAAACCGGTCTTTCAGATCACAGAGCTCCGTCAAGGGGGCGACATCCCCGTCCATACTGAAAACACCATCGGTGACAATCAGCCAGCGGCCCTTGCGGTGCGATTTTTCCCGCTCCATAATTTCTGCCAGGGCGACATGATCACAATGCGGGTACACCAGGGTGCGCGCACGTGCCAGCCGACAGCCGTCGATAATCGAGGCATGGTTGAGTTGATCGGAAAAAATGACATCATCCGGGCCGAACAGCCCCTGCAGAATACCAATATTTGCCGCATATCCGGAATTGAAAAGCAAAGCGGCCTCGGTCCCCTTGAAGGTTGCGATGCGTTCTTCGAGCGCGACATGGGCCGGCATGGTCCCGGAGATCAGACGACTGGCACCGGAACCTGCTCCGTACTGCCTTGTGGCAGCGACCATCTTCTCCACCAGGGCCGGATGATTGGCTATACCGAGGTAGTTGTTGGAACAAAGCAGCAGGACGTCCTGCCCGTTGACCTGAACGACCGCCCCCTGGCCACCATCAACCACCCTCAGTGAGCGCAACATCCCCTGGCGCTTGAGTCGGGCCAGTTCAAATCGCCAGTTATCCATGCCCCGGCTCCCATCTGGCCGCAGGGTTTATCTTGCCAAGGCTGTCGAACATAACCGGATGCCGTTCAAGGTAATTCGTCAGCTCTATGATGGAAAGGGTTCCCGGTTTGACAAAAAAGATTCTGCCGCCGTGCGGGTTGCCGACCGGCTTCAATTCACTGATCCGCTGGTAGCCATGAGCGCGGTCAGCGACATAGCCGACGGGGTACTCCGGGTCATCCGACCAGCAGAGCTCGGCAACAATTCCGGGCGCGCTTATGACCTTGCCGGCAAGCACGAGTGCCTCGAGTACGCGACGGTGGCCGAGACCGGCTCGATGCAACCTTGCCTCAAAATCCCGCCGGCATTCAATGGCAACATCCATTCGGGAGGCTCTGACACCCCGCGACGGGTCGCTCTCAAGACGCACTCCGGTGGCGGCATCCATGATCGCGGCACCGCGCATCACCGTCCCACCGGGCCCCGCCCCCTCGGCGAGCAGTTGCACAGCTCGACTGGCGACGTCCGGGTCGACACCGGCACGAGACAATAGCTGTGCGGCAACGGCACGCCCTTCCTGGAAATCACTCACCTGCCAGGTTGAGATATCAGGAAGGTTTGCATGGGATAAGGCATCGGAATCGATACGTTCCGCGTGGCAAGACACATCGTCAGCGACAACATCAGCGCCGGTGACGACCCGTGACATCAGATCCGAGACAACCTGACTTACATCTGACAACGGTACAATTCTTTCGGCACCGGCGAGGTGCCGGCCACGCAATGTGGCACGCATGCGCACTGAAAAAAGGGGGGCGTCCATGGTGGAAGAAATTATCACTCGCGACACGACTTGTCAACCTCATCAAGTCAACGGTTAACGATACTTTTCACTTGGGTTAATCGCTTGAAAATGTTAGCTTTCCTGTCAGAAGGCAAGAACCCGTCAAGCTGTATTGGCCATGTCAAAAACGCTCCTATACCTGTTATTCACAATTTACCTGATGGCGACATCCGGCTACCTCCTGCATATCTTCTGGAGACGGTCGTTTGTTGCCAAGGCATCATTCGTCCTGATCGTTGCAGGAGTTATTTTACAGACGGCCCTGTTAGGTCACCGCTGGTGGGCGGCTGGCTACCTGCCGGTCACCAACCTCTTTGCAACGCTGTTCTTTTTCAGCTGGGCACTGGCGCTGACCTATCTATACTTCGAGCTGCGCTACCGGATTCGGGCCACCGGCCTGTTTGTCATGCTGCTCAACCTGGTCCTGCTTGGTGGCGCACTGCCAAGAGATACCACCGTCTCTTTATTGATACCGGCCCTCGACACACCCCTGTTCAGCCTGCACATCATCTTTTCCTTTGTCGGTTACGCTTTTTTTGCCATGGCGTTTTCGATCGGCGTGCTGTATCTCTGCCAGGCGCAGCTGAGCACCGAGTTGCTGCCGGACTTGCCAACACTGAGAAAGATCAATGAAGAAGCCATTTTTCTTGGCTTCGGCCTCTTCACTCTCTGTATGGTCGCCGGCAGCATCTGGGCGCATATTGCCTGGGGACACTGGTTCAGCTGGAACATCAAAAGCGTCTGGTCGGTCCTGGTCTGGATGTTTTATGCCGGCATGTGTCACGCCAAGTTTATCCGCCGCTGGCAAGGTGGAGTGTATGCCTGGCTGTCGATTGCCGGGTTTGGCGTTGTCCTGTTCACCTACCTCGGCATCGGTTTGCTGCTCGAGAGCAACCACCCCCTGGAGTAAACGATGGGATCTGGTAAATGGCCAAAACCATTTCTGCTGAAACTCTGGGCTCTCGGCTGCTCATTGAAACTGGCAATTGCCCTGGCTTCAGCGGCAACCCTGCTGATCATGGGCGGCTCACTGGTCATGCATTACAACCCGGCCATCTTTTCCGGCATGGAACAGGAGATCATGGGCCAGTGGCTGCCACAAGCCTGGTCACGCGCACCCTTGCTGGTATTTTGGGTGCCATTGAGCGGCCTGTGCATACTGTTGTTCGCCCTGAACACGCTGTGCTGCCTGATCGACTGGCTCACCATGCTCAGGGTCCGTTGGCGAAAAACCGGTGAATACCTGGTCCATGCGGGTTTCGTCCTGTTGACTGTTGCTTACCTGTGGGGCAATCTCAGCGGATTCCGTTCCGGACCGCACCGGCTTGCCCCCGGCGATCGCATGTCGATCCCGAACATGCCCGGATATCTCTTGCAACTTGAGGAGTTCACCCCGCAAATCGAACCGGGCGGCCGTCCCCTGGACATGATCAACAAACTGGTGCTCTGGAAAAATGGCCGGCAGGTATTGCAAAAAACCATCCGCATCAATCATCCGCTGATTTACGACGGCCTGGTCATTCTCCCCTCTTCTTACGGCCAGGACATTCAGGGATTCCGTTTTCATATGCCGGGCACCGGCTTTGTCGATCTCGCACCGGGCAGCCGCCTGCCGATTTCCTCCGATGTAACGCTTGTGGTTCACAGATTCCTCGCCGATGCCCGCCAGGACAGACAAGGGCGGGTCATGGAGATCGGCAGTCGTCTTAACAACCCCGCACTGCAGTTGTCACTCCTCGGTCCTTCCGGGACGATCTGGCAGGGCTGGTATTTCCTGCGTCGACAGCTACCCGAGGGGATGGTAAAAGCCGGCATCGAACTGAGACCTGTAGAACCCGTCCTGACGACTTTCAGCCTGTTGACAATCAACCGCGACCCGGGTGACAAAATGGCCCTGACCGGAGGCTTTTGTATAACTGTCGGTGTCATCTTCGCCTTCTTCTCATTTTACCGAAAGCGGAGGATCAGCGACCGTCCTGAAATATAAAGCCTTTACCGCTTGTCACAACAGACTTCGTTCGTTATTATTCAGAAAAGCAAACAACGTGCTGAACTGGTCCTTTTGTAACCACTTAGGGGGATCCCGATGTTGACCAGGAACCACTCCATTCTGATCGTCGACAATATTTCCGATCGTCGTCAGCAACTCAAAGCGATGTTGTTCGAGCGTGATGATGCGATCCTTGAAGCCGAGACATCTGAAGCGGCCCTCGACCTGATGAAAGAAAGCCCGGTGGACCTGATTATCACGGAGACCGAGTTGTCGACACGCAGCGGACTTTATCTGCTCCAGGAGGTAAAAAAACATTATCCCGAAACTGAGGTGATCCTCACCACGCACAACGCCTCATCTTTCAACCTCCTGCAGGCCCTGAGGCACGGGGCATTTGATTTCATCGTCCGTCCGATCGATACCGCAGAAATCCTGTTCAATGTCATAGACAAAGCCTTCACCCAAATCGACTTGCGCGTTCAGAACCAATCTCTGATGGCTGAACTGTCACATCGCAACCAGGAAATGGAGCGGTCGCTTGCCATGATGACTGCGCTCAGTGAAGCGATCGAAAAGATCAATTCGGCGATGGAGGTATCGGAGTTGCTGAGCCGACTGCTTGACTCCGCACTGGGCGCACTACACGCCCGGAAAGGCCTGCTGGCACTGATTTGCGGCCCCGGCCAGAGCCCATTCGGCATCAAGATGAGTCGTGGTGTTTCAGAAGAGTTCGTGCAGAAGTATACCGACAAGCTCTCCGAAGGTCTCCTGCTTGATATCGCGCACAGTGGCAGTCCGATGGTTGTTTCCGATGTACTGCCCGCTTACATGATGGACCGGGTCAACGAGGAGGAGCAACACCTGGTTGCTGACCCGGGTCTTATGGCCGTTCCGTTGTATCATCGCGACCGGGCCATCGGCGTCATGATCCTGTTCGGACATGCTGACGGCACACCCTTTACCGGCCAAAACCTGCAATTCCTCGTACAATTGGCGCATCACGCCGCCATCACTCTGGAAAAGGCCGGGATCATTCACCAGTTGAAACGACAGGGGAAAAAAGCCCAGAACGCGTAGCCACGGTTGCTGCTTAGCTTTTGGAAACAGGATAATGCCGGATGGGGAAGGTGCATCCTGATGAAAAAGGCTCTCCATGGTTAACCGGCCTGCTTTATCGAGGAGTTGCTTATGAAAACCCGTTTTTCTGGCGCCACGTTCTACGTCGTCTCGTTTCTGGGGTATCTCGTCATTGCAACGGCACCCGCTGGATATGCTGATGAGCTGCCCGACTTTCTGTACAGCAAAGGCGGCATTATCTTTCCGCACACCGGTGACTCCACACAGGAGATCTTCCGTACGCCGCCCAACGTCAAGGACTTCATCGAACCGGGGATGCTCATCGGTGTCCTGCCGGAAGACTGCATATCTGCAAGCCGGGGGACAATCGGGGATTACTACATATGCCATTACGAGCTGGCCCTCAAGCCCGAGGAGCGTTACGGCAAGACCGTTTATCGGGTGATTGAAGCAAACTGAATAAAGGGTGAAGTTTATAGCGTCCCTCCCAGATTATTGACAAACCTCGCATCACATGCGGGATTTGTCTTTTCCCTGATGGATGGCGTTTTTATGATGCTCAGGGCAACAGATGGTTAATCTGTTGCCTTTTTCATTGTCCTTTGGGCTTTAAGTTCCGCAGCTGCCGGTTGCAATCGGTCTCATCAGATTGATCTGGCCACCCCATTTTGACAGCAGTACGGCAAGGCCCCCAGTAACGGGCCGGCTCGTCTCCTCTGCTGTTTCCGGAAGCCATATCACCTTCGTGAACGCCTATAGCCCTCCGCTAGGAGAAAGGCTTTTTTTGCTTCCTTTTTGTCGCCGCGTGGACAAAAAGGAAGGCGTCTGGCGGGACCTGCCGGTTTTGCTTTTTGTACTCCGAAATTCTAAAGACAAAAAAACCCAGAACCCGGGGGGTTGTGCCCCCCGACTGCGCCTTACTCTTTTGCTGGCTCAAAAGAGTAAGCAGAAAAGAGCCCGCGCTGCGCTGGGCATAGTCGTCCGCATGGTTTACGTGATTTCTAATGGCTTCTGTGTATGGGAACCGGCCCGTTACAGGGGGCCTCACGGTACTGCTTTGTTGACCCGGTGGCCTAACGTTGCATCGTGCGATTGAATCAACCTAGAACTCTTTCAGTACCAAACAAATTCTGACGTATAGATCCCGATTCCGCAGCTAATAACGAATGGACTAAAGCCGGGCAGCGGAACAAACTGTCGGTGTTATTTATCATGTATAGATACCCCCGGATAAACCCGGGGTTCTTATTGCTCCGCAAACTGATTGCTTTCTGCAATCAGTTGTATAAAGAAGAAGGGCAACAGATTAACCACCTGTTGCCCTCTCTATCATGAATACCTGCTGAACTTTAACAACCTGAGAGGCCTAATTATACCGCCCCCTTATGAGCCTCTAGCTTCATGGGCATCTGCTTATCGTCCACTGCGTTCCTGACAGTAGCGACAATCCCGTCGGCATTCAGGTTGTAACGGCCTCTCAACTCGGTCTGGCTGCCCTGCTCAACGAATTTATCCGGCAAGCCAACACACCTGACAGGCACGTGGACA
>JAFDBW010000039.1 GCA_019313105.1 Deltaproteobacteria bacterium
CCATCCTGAACGATGAACGGCTCAAGTCGCGCACCCTGGCCCCTATCAGCAGTTCGTCATCATGAAACATTTCGGACCTGTAGCTGACATGTGCTTCAGGGAGAATAATTCCGCATCCACTGCCGATATCCAGCTCTGAATAGCCGGCGAGATTCTTCAGATAAGCAATCCGGACATCCTGGAAGAAATTCAGGACTGCAGAATTGGCGACGTGGCCTCCGTAGTTAACATCGACAATCCTGACCTTGTAAGGCATAACAAAATTGAATCCATCCATAATGGCTCCTATTTTTGGCATTTTCGACAATGAAAAGTCGATCGCTGCCCCAAGCGCGTTTGACTGATAACGTCGCCACAAACCATGCAGGGTTCCCCTGCCCGGCCGTACACCCTCAACTCCTGGCTGAAATATCCCGGCCGGCCTTCGGTGTCCATAAAATCCCGGATCGTCGTTCCACCGGCGGCAATCGCCTCGGACAAGACCTCCTGTACGGATTGGACGAGCATGGCAAAAGCTTTCCTGCTGAGTCGACCAGCCGGCTTGACAGGCGAAATTCCGGCGCGGAACAGCGCTTCACTGGCATAGATATTGCCAACTCCGACGACCACGCGCGCATCCATGATAAACGGCTTGACCGCGACTTTACGCTTGCGTGAGAGTTGGAAAAGATAAGTAGGGTTGAAACCCTCCTCGAAAGGTTCCGGTCCAAGGTTGACCAGGCGCTCATGCAGCAAGGGATTTGTCTCGGTCCAGAAGATCGCGCCGAACCGTCTGGAGTCATTGAAGCGTAACACCGTGTGGTCAGAAAAAAGCATCTCGACATGATCGTGTTTGCGCCTCTTTTCACCGGGCCGGCAGACTCGCAGATGGCCGGTCATCCCCAAATGGATGACCAGCGTTCCCCGTTCGAAGTTCATCAGCAGGTATTTGGAGCGACGCTCGACTGAACAGACTTTTTGTGCAGGGAGGATTGCGTCAAGGTCCGATGGAATCGGCCAACGCAACGCGGCATTGTGAATCAGGACCTGTACTACTTGCTTGCCCAGGACCAAGGGCTCAATGCCGCGACGGGTGGTTTCCACTTCCGGCAGCTCAGGCATACAAGACCGGGACACGGTGCGCGGGGCATGGCACGTGGTAAATCATTTGCAACATTCTTGTGATACTTTCTCCATCAGATTCGCCAGATAGCTTTCCGCCTCAGTGGATCCTTCGGCAGGAGACCATGGGGCAAAATCCTTGTCTGATAATGGGACATAGGGCCCGGGCTTGGTTTCGAAGAAAATACTCCCGGCCTCCAGAGAGACCAACGAGTGCCACATTGTCGGGGGTAAATCTATGGCCACAGTCTCGCAGCCGTTACCGAACGGCACGATCCTGTCAACTTCTCCATCATCGGTAAACACAACCAAAGCCATCCGGCCACGGATCGCCATAAAACATTCCGACCTGGACGGATCAAGATGACGATGCGGCCGGACATACGTGCCAGGTTCCATAGCGTTGAAGAGCCTCTGGCAAGGATCGGCGTAATCATCATGCAGGTTGAGGTTCTGGCGACGACGCTTTGCTGCCGCAGCTTTGTTGCTTAACCGGTCGAGTCTCTTTTGATCAATAATTTTCATATGTGATTTGCGATCAGTAGATCGTATCGGGGTCAAGTCTGGAAAAATCCCTGCAGGACAGGGTCTCCGGATCAGCAGGCAGTTCACTCGAGGTCATCTTCTGTCCGCGGTGGTAACGCCACGCCGAACCTTCCTTCTTCAGCCAAGCAAGCTCGGCAAATTGCAGCGAAGTCCCCTGAACATGCATTCGCATCAGGAACACGACACGTGATTCATCGCCACCGCAAACTTCATCGAGGACCCTGCAGTCGATGATTTTGTAATCAGGGCTGAGACTTTCCACGCCGTACCGGCAATACTCGCCACGATCAGGGAACTGGCGTCGAAAATTTGATTCCGGGTGATAGGAGTCGTAGATAAAGCCGAAATCACCGCAGGCAAACGCCTCGGTGCGGGCCATTATCAACTCGGACGGGGTATACGAAGTCATACTCATCAGTCTTTGATTCTCGGGTCCATGGCATCACGGATCCCTTCACCCAGCAGATTGTAGCCAAGAACGGTAAAGAGAATTGCCAGGCCGGGAAACACCGACAGCCACCAGGCCGTGCCAAGGGTTTGTTTGCCGGCAATCAGCATGTTGCCCCAGGAGGGAGTGGGAGGCTGAACGCCGATACCAAGGAAAGAAAGCGCACTTTCCGTCAGAATCGCACCGGCAATCCCGAGCGTCGCCGAGACCAGCACCGGGGACATGGCGTTCGGCAGGATATGCCGGAAAATAATCCGGGTATCTCGTGCGCCAATCGCCCTGGCTGCCACCACAAAATCACGCTCACGCAGTGACAGGAATTCCGCCCGGACCAGCCTGGCGACCCCCATCCAGCTGGTCAGACCGATGATGATCATGATATTCCATATCGACGGTTCCAAAAAGGCGATCACCGCCAGGATCAGGAAAAAGGAAGGGAAGCAGAGCATGATATCGACGAATCGCATGATCAGGGAATCGATCCACCGACCGTAAAAACCGGCCAGGGCACCGAGCAGGATCCCGATGAACGTCGCGATACCGACGGCAACAAACCCGACCAGCAAGGAGATCCGTGCGCCGTACAGAATCCTGGCCAGCACATCACGACCCAGATCATCCGTACCGAGTGGATAATCAAGGCTTGGAGGCTGGAGTCGGTGGACGATATCGATCGCTCCGGGGTCACGGCCAGAGACCGGCGCGAGCATCGCAAAACAGAACATGGCGAACACGATCAACGCGCCGGCCATGGCCATGCGGTTTCGTTTCAGGCGTGTCCAGAGTACTTCACGAAAAAAAGAAGACATCGAATCCTCGAAATGTCATGCTTGTCACTGTAGCAGTCGACCTACGATCGAATCGCCATTCTAACATAAAGCAATATGCAACGCTGAGCGCAGCCGGCGTCCTGTAGCCAGAAGCGGTTCACCGTATGGCTCGGCTCAGCGCCGCCCGATACCGAAATATTCGAAGCCATCTTCTTTCAGGCTATGAGGATCGTACTGGTTTCGACCGTCAAAGATCACCTGCTGTTTCATCATCTCTTTCATGGCCCGGAAATCCGGATGCCGGAAAGGTTTCCATTCCGTTACCAGAGCCAGCGCATCAGCCTGTTCCAAAGCCTCATACTGATGACGCACCAGGGTCACCGTCCCGTTATCGAACCATTCTCCGGGCAATTCATTGCGAGTCGCTTCCACGGCCTCGGGATCGTAGGCCCGCACCCTGGCCCCTGCGTCGACCAGTTCCCTGATCAGGATCAGGGCCGGAGCCTCGCGGATATCATCCGTACCGGGCTTGAAGGCCAACCCCCACAGGCCGAAGGTCAAGCCTGAAAGATCAGCGCCAAAGCGGGCCTTGATCTTGCGGAACAGAACATGCTTCTGGTCTTCGTTGCGTTCATGCACAGCCTGCAGGACAACCGACTGGTAATCGTTTTCGCCGGCCATATGGATAAGCGCCCTGACATCCTTCGGGAAACACGAGCCGCCGTAACCGCAACCCGGATAGATAAAAGAATAACCGATCCGGCTATCGGAGCCGATGCCGAGACGGACGTTCTCAACGTCAACCCCAAGCAGGTCACAGAGGTTGGCGACTTCATTCATAAAGGAGATCTTGGTCGCCAGCATCGAGTTGCCGGCGTACTTGGTCATCTCGGCGTCCTTGACACCCATGAACAGGATCCTGTCATGGTTGCGGCTGAAGTCCTTGTACAGCTCTCGCATGACATCGCGGGAACGATCCGAATCGACCCCGACCACGATCCGGTCCGGTTTCATGAAATCAGCGACCGCAGCGCCCTCTTTGAGAAACTCAGGGTTGCTGACCACGTCAAAAGCAACATCTGCTTTCCTGCTCTGCAGTTGACAACTGACAGCATCCTTGACCTTCTCGGCCGTACCGACCGGTACGGTCGACTTGGTGACAACGACGGCATAGCTTGACAGGTTGCGGCCGATCTCTGAGGCAACGGACAGCACATGCTGAAGATCAGCGGAGCCATCCTCACCGGGCGGTGTCCCCACGGCGATAAAAATGATCTCCGTGTCGCCAATAGCTTCGGCCAGCGACGTCGTGAAGACCAGCCGGCCATCTTCGGCGTTACGCTCGACGATCGGCTTAAGCCCCGGCTCGTAGATAGGGATCCAGCCATCTCTGAGCCTGGCCACTTTTTCGGCGTCGATATCCACGCAGGTCACACGATGACCCATTTCCGCAAAACAGGCGCCGGTGACCAACCCGACGTAACCAGTCCCGACTACAGTTAACTTCATAGAACCTCCGGAATGCGTAACGCGAAGTGCGAAACGCGGCAAATGATTAATCTCTCAACTAACTTACGAGAGCTAAGAACGAGGCTTATTCTCACCTCTCAGCTTGCGCCACAAGCTTCTTCTCCCACTCCCAGGCCGTGCTCAGGATCGTTTCGAGGTTATCAAAACGTGGCTGCCAGCCGAGCTGTTGACGAATTTTATCACATCCGGCAATCAGTTCGGCAGGATCACCTTCGCGACGGCCGACCTGTTCGACCGGGAAATCGACGCCGCTCACCTGTTTGGCCATGGCGACGACATCATTGACAGTGAAACCATGACCGTAGCCGCAGTTGAAAACCGATGAGGCGTGCCCTGCGTTCAGGTAGCGCAAAGCGTCAAGATGGGCCTGCGCAAGGTCGGAGACGTGAATGTAATCACGGATGCAAGTTCCATCAGCGGTCGGGTAATCGGTGCCAAAGACCTGCAGCACCGGGTATATTCCGAGGGCCGTCTTGAGTGCCCGCGTAATCAGGTGGGTCGGGTTGGCATAGTCCTGGCCGAGCCGGGCACCAGGATCGGCCCCGGCGACATTGAAATAACGCAAAGAAACATAGCGGAAATCAACCCGCGCCTGGTTCAGGTCGGCCAGGAAACGCTCGGTTATCATCTTGGACGCACCATAGGGATTGATCGGTTGCAAGGCGGCCTGTTCGGTCACCGGCAATTGCTCAGGGTTGCCATAGACTGCCGCTGTCGACGAGAAGATCATCTTCCCGACCCTGGCTTGACAGAGTGCTTCAATCAGGTTGAGCGCGTTGACAGAATTGTTTCGATAGTATTTGAGCGGATCGGTGACGCTTTCACCGACCTCGATCGACGCGGCAAAATGCATCACCGCATCAGGCCTGAAATCCGCGAGGGTTTCTGACAACAGGACCCGGTCTGCCAGATCACCGACCACCAGATCACCGGACAATACAGCATCCCGGTTTCCGGTCGACAGATTGTCATAGGTGAGCACATCACAGCCGGCCTGCCCCAGGGCCAGGACGACATGACTGCCGATATAACCAGCGCCTCCGGTGACAAGCACCCGGGTCTTTTCAGGGAAATTATTCATAACCAAACTCCTTCATCATGCGTCCGGACATCGTCCAGTTTTTCTGTACACGGACAAAAAGCTCGAGATGAACCTTGACTCCGAGCATACGCTCAATTTCCTTGCGGGCCGACTGGCCGATCTGGCGGATCATAATCCCGCCTTTGCCGACCAGGATACCTTTTTGTGAATCGCGCTCGACGTTAACCACCGCCGAGATGCCGACCATGTTCTTTGCCGGGTTGTCTTGGAATCTTTCGACCAGGACAGCAACACCGTAAGGGACCTCGTCTCTGGTCCGCATCAGGATCTGTTCCCGGATCATCTCGGCGACGATGAATCGCTCCGGGACATCGGTCAATTGATCTTCCGGGTAGTAACGGGGGCCTTCCGGTAGCAGCGCAGGGATTGCATCCATCAGGCGATCGACACCGTCACCTTTCAGGGCAGAGATCGGGATAATTGATGCGAAAGGGCAAATTTTACTGTAAGCATCGATCATCGGCAAAAGCCTGTCCCTGGGTATGGTGTCGATTTTGTTGATTACCAACAGCACAGGGCGATCGCCTTTTTCCAGCAGCCGTGGGATCATCGGGTCGGTGTCAACCGGCCGATCCGCCTCAACCAACCAGAGGACTACGTCGACATCGAGACACGCCGCACGTGCCTGGTCCACCATGTAGCGGTTGAGTGGCGAACGCGCCTCATGAATGCCGGGCGTGTCGACATACAGGACCTGTGCATGGTCGAGGTTTTGGATACCGAGAATCCGGTTGCGGGTCGTCTGGGGTTTGGGCGAAGTGATAGCGATCTTCTGGCCGACAATATGGTTCAGAAGAGTCGATTTACCGACGTTGGGCCGACCGATGATGGCAACGAACCCTGAACGGAATTTACTCTCTGTCAATTCAACCTCCAACGCATGCGAGTTCTGCCAGGCTCAGGCTCTGGTTATGAGCATGCAGACTGCCTCGGGCGACAAATGCATCGACCTTTAGCGAAAAATCCGGGCGAACATTCTTAAGCCACACCCGGTTCTCGCCACGGTGGCCGAGGGCATCGCTCAGATCGTCCGGATGGACGGTAAGCGGATGTCCGTGAATCCCGGCCCGCACCAGCGCCCGTCGCCAGATCCGCGACCGTACCAACTGGCCGAACGCCGGGTGAAAGGGGCCGGCCAGCAGGTTTCTCTGCAGGGCGCTGTCCTGCTGAAGACCCAGCCGGATAACCGGGATATCGCTCTGGCGGCACAGCAGCAGCATGTCTGCACAGAGCTCGACAGCCTGATCCAGCGACCAAGGGAGGTAGGCTCCCGCTTTCCAGAATTCTGCCAACGCGGTACCGGCAATCACAACCGTCGGGTAGATTCTCAAAAAAGTCGGTTTGAGATCCAGCGCCTGGCGCAGTGAGCGCAAGGCCTCTTCGACGTCACCGCCGGGCAACCCTGGCATCAACTGGACACCGACTTGGAAGCCGGTATCCCGACAGCGCCGCACCGCAGCAATACTCTCCGCAGCAGAATGGCCACGCCCGGCCTGCTCAAGGACAGTATCGGAAAAGCTCTGGCAGCCGATTTCAATGATGTCGACCCCGCCAGCCTGCAAACGGTCAAGACACGCTTGATCCAGGGCATCCGGTCGGGTTGAAATGCGGATGCCGGACACCCTGCCGGAGGCAA
>JAFDBW010000040.1 GCA_019313105.1 Deltaproteobacteria bacterium
AAGGCGGGAGATTATTTGTCGTCATTTTTCATGTGCTTCCAACGACGGTGGACCCAGAACCATTGGCTGACATCCTCTCTGATTCCATCTTCAATGACCTTTGTCATGAGTGCCGTATTGGCGACAATACCTTCGTCCGAAAGATCTTTCTCAAGGAAAAACATCGGTGATATCTTGGCGCGGTATGTGTTGTCGGGATTGCGATATGCAAAGGCCGCTACGATCGGAACCTGGTTCTTCATGGCAAGTTGGGCGATGATCGGTGTGGTGTAGGCTGGTCGGCCGAAGAAAGGAACGCGGACTGCCTGACTGCGCGGCATATGCTGATCCATCAGAATGCCGACCGCATGATTGTTCTGCAAGGCTTTGACGATTCTTCTTGCACCTTTGTGGGTGTCGATAATGTAGCCGCCATAGGCTTCACGCATGCGTCGGAAATATGCATCTACCAGGGGGTTTTTCATTGGTTTTGCAACAATTCCTGTAGGAATACCGAGTATCGGGAAGACGTAATTTCCCGCTTCCCAGAAGCCCAGATGCCCGGTAAGGAGAACACATCCCCTTCCCAACGTAAGCGCTTCATGGACGTGCTCAATGCCTTCAATTGTGAAGAATTTTTCCAGGTCTTTTTTGCCATCGAATTTGTCGAGGCGAAGCATTTCAATGAAGCCAAGTCCCAGATCAGAGAAGACCCGTTTGACGAGATCTTCTCGTTTCTTTGTGGACATATCAGGGAACGCATGGCGCAGGTTATCGTCAGCTATCTTTGCGCGTCTCGGCTGGAGGTGCCGCGCAATGGCCCCGAGTCGACGGCCAAGTGCCAGGGCGACGCCACGAGGCAAAAGGCGTAGGATTGATGCAATCGTTATGAAAGGGATATATTCGAGCCAATAACGCATGATGAAGAGACTTTCCGTGAAATTTGCGGCAGGATATCATGTCGTAGTTTGGCTGGCAAAAGAATATGCGGGCCCTGGCAACAGTCCGCAGATAAAAGAATATACTCTCTGCCCGGGTTTGTCTGGGGGCAATCGCATTTAAAAAAAGCAGGCCTTTCGGACTACTCAGATTGATGACGAACCCTGCATCTGATGCGGAGTTTCTATGTAGTTTAGGACAGCAGGCTGCTCACCTGCGGTGCTTGTTGCTTTTTTGAAAGACAGAACCGGCGGGGTGCGTCCCGCCAGACGCCATACTTTTGTCCAGCAACAAAAGCATGCAAAAGTACCTCAAGCTTTCTGTTGCTTCCTTTCTTTGTCGCTACAAAGAAAATGAAGTTGCTGTCGGGCAACCCCGACGGTTTTGCCTTTGTTTTTGAATTTCATATGCCAACAAGCAAGGGCAACAGGTGAAACACCTGTTGCCCTCTCTATGATGAAGTCTCGCTGAGCGGGCCTTTTGGCCCGTTTTTACTGGCTGGCTTTCAGCGCCTGATCAAGATCTTCAATGATATCCTGAGCATCTTCGATACCGACCGAGACACGGATGTAATCCGGGCTGACGCCGGCAGCTATCTGCTCTTCTTCAGAAAGCTGCTGATGCGTTGTGCTGCCGGGATGAATGACCAAAGTCTTGGCATCACCGATGTTAGCCAGATGACTGCAGAGTTTGACAGAATCGATGAACCTGGCTCCGGCTTCTCTGCCACCCTTGATGCCGAAACCGAGGATTGCTCCCTGTCCGGCGGGCAGGTAACGCTTGGCGCGCTCATGATCCGGATGACTCTCGAGGCCGGGATAGTTCACCCATTCCACCAACGGGTGCCCTTCCAGGAACTGGGCGACCTTGATGGCGTTCTCACAGTGCCTTGGCATACGCACATGCAATGTCTCAAGTCCCTGCAGGATTTGAAACGCATTGAACGGCGAGATACAAGGGCCCATATCACGCAGCAGGGTGAGGCGCATTTTGAGAATGTAGGCCAATGGCCCGAGCGCTTCATGGTAGATCAGACCGTGATAACTCGGGTCGGGAGTCGTGAATTCATCAAAACGGCCACTCGACCAGTCAAACTTGCCGCTGTCGACGACTGCGCCGCCGATACTGGTACCGTGGCCACCAATGAACTTGGTCAGCGAGTAGCAGATGATGTCAGCACCGTGCTCAAAGGGTTTGAACAGGAACGGTGTGGTCACAGTGTTGTCAACAATGAAAGGCAGGTCATTGTCATGGGCAATACGTGCAATGATCTCGAAGTCATCGACATTATTCTTGGGGTTGCCGATTGACTCGCTGAATACTGCTTTGGTCTTTTCATCAATCGCCTGGGCAACATTTGCCGGGTTGCTGCTGTCGACAAATTTGACTGTTATGCCCATGCGCTTCAGGGTGTAATTGAACATGTTGTAAGACCCACCGTAGAGATACTGGGTCGAAACAATATTGTCGCCGGCTTTGGCCAGGTTGAGGATCGCCAGGTTGATAGCCGCGGTACCCGAGGCAACGGCCAGTGCACCCACGCCACCATCCAATGCGGCCAAGCGCTGTTCAAGCACATCCGTGGTCGGGTTCATAATGCGGGTATAGATATTGCCCATCTCGGCGAGAGCAAAGAGGTTGGCCGCATGTTCGCTGGAGTTGAAAACGTAGGAGCTGGTCTGGTAAATCGGTACCGCTCGGGAGTTAGTATCGGAATCCGGTGTGTGTCCGGCATGCAAAGCCTTGGTGCCAAGGCGATAGTCGGGTTGGTCTGACATATCTGCTCTCCTTAGGTCTTTTCTTCAAATAAATCGGTTTTCAATCATGCCAAATTTATCGTTTAAGTCAAGAAGAAAAGGCAAGTATTCTACGGTGCTTAACCGTTAAAATGTGTATGGCAAGCGAACCTGAGTCACATCATATCATTTATATGACATAAGCCAATTGGCCGGGGGAGAAACAGATCGCGTAATTTATCCGGAGTACAGATGGAGAGATGTCTTGCAGTTCCGCAATGACTTGCTCTAATCTCTACGCATGGACAGTGTAATCTTTCAAGCGATGGCGGTGGAGGTCGGTCGTAAAGTGGCCGGCAGTCGGCTCGACAAGGTCGTTCAGATATCGGCTGGCACCCTGGTCCTGAAATTATGGACCGGTCAGGAGAAGGTCCAGTTGCTGCTGAAGGCTGATGGCAGAAGCGCCTTCTTTTTGAGCCGTGAAGTCCATGCCGCCCCGGCAAAGCCACCGCGGTTCTGCCAGTTGCTGCGAGCCCGTCTGCGACGCTTGACCAGCGTGCAGCCTGAACCTCTAGATCGCATTCTTCACCTGAATTTTATCGGCCCTGACAAAGAGCCCTACGACCTGGTCTTCGAGGCGTTTGGCGCACAAGGCAACCTGGTCCTGGTTGATGAGTCCGGTCACATCGTCGATTTACTCTTCCGGGAGGAGGGCAAACGCAGGCTTCTCCCTGGCGAGTTGTATCTCCTGCCGGAGCAGCAGAAACGGATCTCACTGTACGGCGAGACCCGTGAAGTTGTCGCAGCATTTCAGGCAGCTGAAGATCAGGGTGATTTGAGCCAAACAAAGATAGCCCCGATGTCGCCTGCCCTGGCCTATACAATCTCAGAGGCAAGACAGTTAGGTCAGAGTTTTGCAGCAATCATTACGCGCATCAGGGAGGTCTTTGAGTCAGGAAACTTTTCTGCTCTGCGGGTCAAATGGAATGGGCAATCCGGGCTTTTGCCATTATCGCTCGGTGAACACAGCTCGACCATGGAAGAATTTCCCGATCTATCGGCTCTGGTCGAGGCGGGCCCGGCGGAAAAAAGTCAGGAGTCTGCAAAAGATCTCGCCGCACGTATCTCTGCAGTGATCCGGAAGCAACGCAAGCGACTCGCAAAGAGACTGGAACATATTGCCATGGAAAGCGAACGGCAGGCCGACCCGGAACGGTTTCGCGTGATTGGCGATCTGCTGCTTGCCAATCTGCATCGATTCAAGCGTGGCGATATCCGGGTTGATGTGGAGGACTATTACCAGTCACCGGCCGTCCCGGTAAAGATTGAACTCGACAGTAAATTAACGCCGCAGGAGAACGCCGAGCGCTACTTCAAACTCTATCGCAAGGCCAGGCGCTCTACTGATCACCATGCCCGTCGCCTGCAGGAAACTCGCGAGGAAATGGAGTGGCTGGACCAGGTCGAACTCTCCCTGGAAGAAGCTGCCACCGGTGAAGACCTTTATCAGGTACAGCTCGAGCTTGAAAACGCCGGCATGCTGAAACAGACCAAGGGGCAACTTGGCAGGCGACAGACGACAAGACCGGAAGACCAGTTGTACAAAACGGTCACTCCGGGAGGATGGCCACTTTACTGGGGCAAGAACAGTCGGACCAACGACTACGTCAGCCGGCACATGACCGGCCGCAATGACCTCTGGTTTCACGCCAAGGGGATGGCCGGTACGCACCTGGTCCTCAAGTGTGGTGAAAATGTTGGCGATGTGACGGAAGACGATACCCTGTTTGCGGCGTCGATCGCCGCAGGTTATTCGAAGGGGAAGGATGCCGGCAAGGTCGAAGTAATCGTTGCCAGAGGCCGTGATGTCAAGAAACCAACGGGTGCTCGACCGGGACTCGTCACGGTTGATTCATACCGCTCCGTCATGGTCATACCGCTGCGTCCCTAAACCGGTTGAGCGAGGTTTCTCAAGCCTCCAGACCCCAGTCCCTAGCCCCCGTTTTTTACTTGCAATGGTATTTCCCTTTTGCTATAAATTGCCCTCGCTTGATTGCCGAAGTGGTGGAATTGGTAGACACGCTAGGTTCAGGGTCTAGTGCTCGTATGGGCGTGGGAGTTCGAGTCTCCCCTTCGGCACCACATATTACAAAGCCGCAACCGATTGGTCGCGGCTTTTTCTTTTCCTTTATCTCGCGAAGTCGTCAATGCATAATAACCTCATGTCATTGCAATCCCTGGTTTCCTTCAATAAATCAAACCGACGACTGATCCTGCTGCTGCTTGCCAGTCATGTGGTCTGGAGTTGCGCGGTGGTCGGACTCTGGTCTGCCGGTCAATTGATCGACTCAAGCCTCGCCTTATGGTCCGGAGTTTTCTTGGGGCTGCAGCTCTACGCGGCGGCCCAGCTTATCCTGCCCGCCCTTCTGCTGCATCCCGAGGAAAGAACGCGAGGCTTTTACCTGTTCTGGATCGGTATCCTGATCGTATTGCTCTGGCTGGTCAACCAGCTGCCTTATCAGGGCTCCTGGCATGCGGTCTTTGTGACGTTAAAGTCAGCCATGCTGCTGCTGGTGGCAACGATCATCGCTGCAGCATTGGCCCGTTATGTGAACAAGCTCTGGGAGATCGTGCCGGTCTGTATCGTGATGACTCTGGCTGATTTCGCAAGTTGGTTCAAAGGGCCGACCTCCGGTTTCATCCGTCAGATCGAAAATTATTACCGTACGCTAGAGGGTCCTCCGCCACTGATTGATGCGATCCTGGTCAAGCTGGCCTTGCCCGGTTCTGTGAACCTTGCACCGGTCTTCGGTATCTCGGACTGGATCATGGTGGTCTTTTTTGCCCTGGTTGCCCGGCAACATGGCGTTAACGACAACCTTTTCGGCGGCTACGGTGAAACCCAGGCGCGGCGTGGACGAGTCGGTGCCTATCTGCCGGTTTCTGTGTTGGCCCTGTTTATTGCCAACATGCTCGCCCATATGACCGGTCTGTTTATTCCGGCATTGCCGATGATTGCCCTGGTGATGCTGCTCTGGTACGGGATGAGACACCTGCTGCATCGGGATAAGTTGTAGCTTTGAAAGCTATAGGTTAGTGGAAAGAGGGAAGA
>JAFDBW010000041.1 GCA_019313105.1 Deltaproteobacteria bacterium
CTTTCCCCGGGTTGGGGACTTTCAACCCCCGCCTGGCAGTGAGCGCCTCCCCGATTGGCGCAGTTCCATTAACCAACTGGTGAAAGTCACCGGAGTTGCCGAGAATGCGGCGGACGGCAGTCGCGGCTGGGTGTTCCGCAGCATCAAATCAATTGATTCACTCGGATACTTTTCACCAGTCGCCGTTGAGCCGAACAAGATCTACCAGGTCTCCTTCAAATTGATCGCGGACCTACCCGCTGGAGCCTCGGCTGGTATGGATATTCTGGAGTTTGATGAGTTTCTCTGGATTGGCGAGCAATATACGGAGGAGACCTACATCAAGCACTTTCTGGGACGTCATGAAGGTCGTCGACTGACCGGCAAGGGGCACGGTATTCAGGCCTTTGCCTTCACTACCGGAGCGGAGACGCGGATGGTTCATCTCGTGCTGTTCCGTGACGGCGCCCACGACCTCAACAGCCTGATGTATGACGATATCGAGATCAGGTAGGCCAGCGCGTTGACTCGCCCTTAATCAACCGCCTGAGACGTGAATAATTCAGGATCACCCCTAACAGGCGCCGGTCTTATTCTCTCTTCACGCAGCTCGTCACCGTTACGTTAAGTGTCAGGTCTGACACTTAACTTAGAAACCCGAACTTCTTCATCCTGTAACGGAAAGCATCGATACCAAGGCTGAGCTTCTGGGCTGCCTTTGACTGGTTGCCATCGGAGACTTCGAGAGCCTGGCGTATCAACTCTCGCTCGACATCCTCAATATCGATCCCCTCCGGCGGGATGCGCAGGCTCATCGGCCCGGAGGCGATATCGCCAGTCTTGGAAATCAGCTCCCGAGGCAGATGTTCCAGCATGAGCGTCTCTTCGTTCTCGAGAATGATCGCTCGCTCGATAATGTTACGCAATTCACGGACATTGCCCGGCCATTCGTACTCCTCGAGGAATTTGCGCGCCATCTTGGATACGCCGGCAACGGTTTTACCGAATTCCTTGTTGTAATACTGGATAAAAAAATCGACCAAGGGCATGATATCTTCACGCCGCTCACGCAGAGGCGGCAAATAAATCGGAATCACCTGCAGTCGGTAGTAGAGGTCGTTGCGAAAAGTCTTTTCCTCAATTTTTTTCAGCAGCTCCTGGTTGGTTGCTGAAACGATACGCACGTCGACCGGGATCTCCTTGGTACCGCCGACCCGGCGAAAAGTACGCTCCTCGAGGATGCGCAGTAGCTTGGCCTGCATGCCCATCTCCATGTCGCCTATTTCATCGAGGAAAATAGTGCCGCCATCGGACATTTCAAAGAGACCGCGCTTCTGCATCTTGGCATCGGTGAAGGCCCCTTTTTCGTGGCCCATCAATTCGCTTTCCAGCAAGGTCTCCGGCACAGCGGCACAGTTGATCGCCATGAACGGTTTGTCTTTTCTGGCACTTTCCATGTGGATGGCCCTGGCGATCAACTCTTTGCCAGTGCCGCTCTCACCCTGAATAAGTACCGTGCTGGCATCGCTCTTCGCCACCTTGCGCACCATATCAAGGACCTGCTTCATGTGGCGACTGTCACCAATGATATTGTCGATACCGAACTTGCTCTCCTGGGCGGAGCGCAAATGGGCGACTTCCTTCCTCAGTTGGCGGGTTTCGAGGGCCTTCTTGACGATAATCGACAGCTCATCAAGGTTGAACGGCTTATTGATGTAATCGTGGGCGCCGAGGCGCATCGCTTTGACGGCAGTCTCGAGAACACCGAGGGCGGTGACCATAACGACTATAATCTCGCTGTCGATTTCCTTGACCTTCTGCAGAACCTCGAGACCATCCATGCCAGGCAGCTGGATATCGAGCAGGACCAGTTCCGGAGTCTCCTCCTGGATCTGCTTGATCGCTTCCTCGCCACTGGCGGCGGTGCTTACATCATAGCCCTGCTTGAGCAGCGACTGCTCCAGCGACCAGCGGATCAAGTGTTCATCATCGACAACTAGTATTCTTGTATTACGCACGTTCGTCCTCGCTCTTAACCGAAACAGCATCCGAGCTGACCGGTAAATTAATCAAAACGCGGGTTCCCTCGCCAACACGGCTCTTGATGTCGATTGTGCCACCCTGCTGCTCGATGAGCTGTCGACATATGGCCAGGCCAAGTCCGGTCCCCTGGGTCTTGGTGGTAAAAAATGGCGTGAAAATCTTTTCCAGGACCTCCGGCTTGATCCCCGGACCGGAGTCACCAATCATGACCCTGACGACCTGCTTTTCCCGGTCTTCAATCAGGTCGGTCTGCATGAGCAGGGTACCACCATCTTGCATTGCCTGTATGGCATTAATGATTATATTGAAAAATACCTGTTGCAGCTGCTTGGCGTCAACCCAAACAGGAGGCAAATTGCGAGTAAATTCCTTATTTTGGTGGACATTCTTCGCCTCCGGATGCTGGCTGACGAAAAACATCGTCTTATTAAGCAGATCATTGGTGTCGACAAACTCGAAACTCGGCTTGCCGGGCCGCCCGAAAAATAGCAGGTCGGTGGCCGCCTTGTCGAGTCGGGCAATCTGTTCAAGAACCTTATTGACAACCTCTCGACGGGGGTCTCCTTCGTCAAAATCCTCATAAAGAACCGAGATGGCTCCGCTGATCGCAGCGAGGGGATTTTTTATCTCATGGGCGATGCCGGCAGACATCTCGCCGACCGAGGCAAGGCGATCGACACGTTCCATTTGCTGATAGTGACATTGCTGGAGTTCAGCATTGGCTTCACGCAGACGGTCGACCATCGAGTTGAAACTGACCACCAGACTGCCGACTTCACTCGAGCTTTGCGGTTTCAAACGGACGGTGAGATCGCCTTCTTCGACCTCTGCCATTCTTGCCGATATGGTTTTCAAGGGCTGACGGACAAAGCGATGGAAAATCAGTGAGACCCCGCCGGTCAGAAGCAACACCACGGCCAGCATGGTCAAACCGAAGAACTGTGTGCTCTCCAGCAACTGGCTTTCCATCTGTTCAAGGGAAAGGTCAAGGTTCAAAACTCCGACCACCCGACGTCCGGGACCGTGGCAGGGCGCACAGCGCTGCTCGGTATAAATCGGCTTGACGACACCCATGATATCTCCGCCGGCCGGGCCGCGGAAGATATCATGCTGTTGCCCCTGGAGGAAGGTGCCGAGACTGTGAGGATCAACCCGCCGGCCGATCTCATTCGGTTCTGAAGATTTCAGAATCCGGCCATCGGGGTGAAAAATCCGTACTCTGGCAAGGCGCGGGTCGCTTCCGACCATTTCCAGGATCTTCTGGACATCGCGCGTGTTGCCGGTACTCATCGAGCTGCTGATGGACCTCTCGATGACTGACATCATCAGGTCCGCAGTATACATGCTGGTTTCGGTGATATGGGAATGTTCACGGCGGATATGAAACAGGGTCACACTGCCGATCGCAACAAGGAAGAGCAGGAATGAAAGAATTACGATTCGACCGATCAGACTTCTAATGAACATCGTGTCCTGTTCTGAAAATTCAGCTACTGTTGCGCAGATGTTTTAATGCTGCGTTTCTGCGCCGGTTGGTTTTTGGGCGGCTCAAACACAAACTCCCATTTATTGTAAGCTTCTTTTCCCTTCAGTTTATCGAGGGATTTCGGGAAGCCGTCCTTGCGGAAAGGTTCCAGCTCGCTGCTGCTGCGTACACCGATGACACGTCCATTCGGATCTTTTACCAGATCCCAGTCTGCTCCGGTCATCGGATCATTGTAGAGCCGACGCAAGTGCCGCACCACACTCGGGAAACGCGGATCTCGTAACAGGTCCTCCAGCTTTGTCGGGAAACTCTGCTGACCATGTCTGACGGCATAGTAGCTGTTAATCGCCTGCTGGTACTGTTGTCCCCGCCAGAGCAGTTCGGCTTCCCGAGCCCTCTGCACGGTACTGCGCCAAGATTGCCCTGCCAGGCCAGCCGCGAGTCCCACGACCACCACCATAACCAGAAGCAGCAGCAGGATCGCGCCGCGTTGGTTGTCATTTGCCGGCTTACAAATCACAAGTATTGCCAGTGAGCCTTTTTAATCTAAAATTATTTCCAGACTTTCGTCTTTTTGACCAGCTTCTCTCGTCAGGTGTTTCGCACGACGCTATTCCTTGTCTCCAATCAGGTAGGAGAGAATCTCTTCATCAAGACTGACCTCGACTGCCGGGGTCGGGCCCTTTGCAGATGCTTGAGGAGGGGAAGGCTTGCGTGACGTTTCCCCGTTTTGTGCTTGAGGTGAAGCAACGGGTCTAGTGACCGGACGTGACAGCGCTGGTGTCGGATCCTGAACAACCGGTTTTTCGAGCGGGCCAAGATTGCTCCCGGTCGCCGCCGAAACCTGCCGGGTTATTTTTTTGCCCGCCTTGAAGCGTTCAATCACCTCGTCGAACTCACCGGATTTGAGCCCACGCAGCATGTTCCTGTGTTGCTCTTTCATTAACTCTTCGACGACCTGCTCAAGGTTATCGACCTTGGCAATATCGGCGTAGGAGGTTTTTTTCGAAGCGAGGATCGTCCCCCCCTGATACAACAGGGTGACGATATTGGGGCTGAGCATTCCGCTGTCCTCGGTCTGAATGTGGTAAACCTCGCCCTGGTAGCGGAAATTGTGGTTGAAGCCGACAATCATCTGCGTTTTTCTCCGAGAGTCAATTTAGATATGATGCAGTTTTAACCGGCTACCCTTAACGCCCGGGCAGCGAGCCTTTTAAGGGCAAAACAGCATCATATTAATTTTGCATTCTTACACAGGCTAAAAATCAGCGCAAGTCCGCAATAAAGCTTATTTTAACCGGAAAGTTTTCTGTCCCATTTGCCGTCACTCCGGGTTCCTGTGTTTCAGCAACGGCTCGACACTGGTCACCGTTTCAAGAGCGAACCGGGCATAGAAATCGACGCCGATGCTGTCCGCATACTCCTTACTGACCACGGCCCGGCGAAGGCCCGTGCTGACAGGTCATGGCTTTTTCAGGAAACTGAACGCGGCCTGTATCGTCCTGGCCGACGGCATGACCTGCCGCAGGAAAATGCGTTTTTAAGCAAGTCGGCGTCCTAACCAACGACTGGTTGTGCGGGCATTGCCCGGTCGGCATAATCGGCGATGTAGTTTTCGGCCAGCAGATCATGACCGAGGATAACCATGGCCGAGCGGTACGCATCCATGATTCGCTTGTCCATGGGGTTGATAATTGCCACTTTGAGACCGGCTTCCAGGGCCATGGCAAAAAACACCGAGGAGAGGACTGGGCGGGACGGCAGACCAAAGGAGATGTTGCTGACGCCAAGGGCTGTAGCCAGGCCGAGCTGATCCCGCACCAGGCGCAATGTACGCAGGGTCTCAAGTGCCCGTTTCTGCTCAGCGGACACAGTCAGGGTCAGGCAATCGATCACCAGGTCCTGCTCGTGCAACCCCGCAGAGAGCACTGCATGGTGAATTCGCCTAGCCACTGCAACGCGGCCTTCCGCCGTACCAGGGATACCGTCTTCATCGAGGGTCAGGCCGATCAAAGCGGCGCCATAACGCCGAGCAAGCGGCAAAACCCGCGCCAGGCTGCTTGCTTCGCCGCTGACCGAATTGATCAAAACTTTCCCATCGGCAGCCTTGAGGGCCTTCTCCAGGGCGATCGGATCGGACGTGTCGATAACCAGGGGGGCCGGGCTGGCGCCCGATGCAGCGTAGACCGCCCGCTCCAGCGCCGCGGCTTCATCAACCCCCGGAGCGCCGCAATTGAGATCGAGCAAATCAGCGCCGGCGGCAACCTGGGCGGCTGCCTCACGACGGATATATGTAGTTTTTCCTGCCCGCAACTCTTCGGTATAGCCTTTCTTTCCGGTCGGGTTGATTCGCTCACCGATCAGCGCACAAGGGGTTTCGACACCGAACTCTGCGACACCGCTACGACTGGAGAGGAACCCACGACGAGGTGGTGGGCACCAGTCCTGAGGGTAGTTATTGAACGCGTCGCGCATCACCCGGATATGGCGCGGGGTGGTGCCACAACAACCACTGACGACACGCACGCCGAGAGAAATTAACCGCTCGTTGTAGGCCGTCATCTCCTCCGGCGTAGCCGGGAACATTGTCTGGCCGTTCCTGTGGGTCGGCAAGCCCACATTGGCCTGAGCGATCAGGGGCCTGGGCGTAACCTGGCGCATCTCAGCGAGAACGTCATGGATACCATCGATACCGAGGCCGCAGTTGGCACCGATGACATCGACCCGCAAGGCATCCAGGGTGACGGCAGCTGCAGAAGGGGGAGTCCCGAGCACGGTACGCCCCCCATCGTCGAAGGTCATCTGGGCGATGACCGGCAAACTACAGACATCGCGACAGGCAATCACTCCGGCACGCAGTTCGCGGATATCGAGAAAGCTTTGAAAAGAGATCAGGTCGGCGCCGGCACCGGCGAGAGAGGATATCTGCTCGGCAAAAATGTCAATCATTTCATCGAAGCCGGCATCACCGACCGGTTCAACAAATCGTCCTGTCGGGCCAACAGAGCCACCGACGAAGACTCCTGCGGGAGCAGCCTTCCTTGCCAACGCCACGGCGCGCCGATTCAGCTCATCGACGGCATTGCCCAGGTTGTAGTTGGCCAACTTGACCCGGTTGCCGCCAAAGCTGTTGGCGATCAGGATATCTGCTCCTGCCTCGGCGTACTCGGCATGAATGCCGATGACCGTGTCGGGTGCATTCCGGTTCATTTCCTCAGGGCAGCCCCCCGGCGAAAGGCCCCGCTCCTGAAGCAAGGTTCCCATAGCACCACCCAGGATCAGGACCCTTCCGGTAATCGCCTTGAGGAACTCGGTCACTCTTCGCCTCCGGCAGGAAGACTGTTCATCCTGCCGATCGGGGCCGCCCCCTCTTCGACCAGGCTGAAATCCGGATAGACGGGCTGCCGCAGATCGACATGTCCCTTGAGAGTCGTGACCGGAGTGCCTTCGACGAGAATCTGAACCTGCCGGAGGTGGGGGAAGTTGACCGCCAGGGTGTCAGTCAGGCCATAAACTGTGAGCAGTTCACTCTGGGTCCCTCCAGGATGGGCATCAATCAGGTCACGACTGAAATCGACCTGTACGAGGCTGTCGACAACAGTTAGGTTCTGCAGAGTCGTCCGCGATGGCAGGATCGGTACCATATCCCCCGAAGGCCCTGAAATAAGCGCCTGAACCGTTTCTCTCAGGCAATCTTCATCAAGCTCACAGCCAGTGATCTGTCGCGATTCCGCGAGCAGTGTCTGGCCGTCCCCCGAGGCAAAATAAAGGAAGACCTCCCGGGCCGATTGTGACGGGACATCGGCGACGGGGACAGCTTTTTCAGGAGCTTTGCCAATTTGCAAAGTACCGATCACCAAGCCGACGATAAACAGTATGACGACCAGAATGAGCCATGGGATCAGACGCCTGCCCAGTGGTTTTTGCTTCTCTGCCTGACGATTTTTAATAGCCATAATTCAATCCAGAACGACGGTTTTGACATCCCTCAGTTGCTCTCCGAGAAAGGCACCACCGACCCTTATGAAACGATCAGGAATGTCAGTCACGAAATAGCACGGTGGTTGCGTGTCTGATGGGGATTGCAGCAGCTGATCCTGTTGTAGGCGAAGCTTGACGGCTTTCGCCGTCTCCTGTGCCGAGTCGACCAGTTGCACATCGGGGCCGACAACCTCCTGCAGGGTATTTTTCAGCAACGGGTAATGGGTGCAGCCCAGCACCAGTGTATCGATGCCTTTGTCGAGCAACGGGGCCAGGTACTCATGGGCAGCTAGGCGGGCAACTTCGTGACAGGACCAGCCTTCTTCAGCGATCGGCACGAAAAGCGGGCAGGCCGCCGTGTGGACAACGATATCCGGACAAAATTCCTGCAAGGCCCGCTCATAGGCCCCGGAACGAATGGTCCCTTCAGTCCCGACGACACCGATGCGACCATTGCGGGTCATCTCGAGGGCGCGTTTTGCCCCCGGCAGAATCACCCCGATGACAGGCACCTGATATCTCTCAATCAGCTCATCGACGGCGACTGCCGA
>JAFDBW010000042.1 GCA_019313105.1 Deltaproteobacteria bacterium
CCAGTCATTTGCCCTGATGCCGCACCTGACCGTTCTGCAGAACGCTGCATTCGGCTTGGAAATGGATGGCGTCGACAAGGCAGCCCGTGAGAAGAGAGCCTTGGAAGCCCTCGCCCAGGTCGGCCTTGATGCCTGGGCCAACAGTTCCCCGAGCGAACTGTCCGGCGGTATGCAGCAGCGTGTTGGCCTGGCACGTGGGTTGGCGGTCGATCCGGATATCCTGCTGATGGACGAGGCATTTTCGGCACTCGACCCGTTGATCCGGACCGAAATGCAGGATGAGCTGCTGAAGCTGCAGGCCAAGGCAAAGCGCACCATCGTTTTCATCTCGCATGACCTCGATGAAGCGATGCGCATCGGCGACCGGATCGCAATCATGGAGGGCGGCCGCGTGGTCCAGGTCGGCACCCCCGAGGAGATTCTTCAGAATCCTGCCGACGAATACGTCCGGGCCTTCTTCCGTGGTGTGGACCCCACCAATATCCTGACGGCCGGTGACATCGCCAGTGATGCCCAGGTCACAATTCGGATCACCGATGGCAAAAATCCCCGGGCCGCTCTGCAGCGTCTAATCAAGTATGACCGTGAATACGGCTATGTGCTCGACAGTGACGACAAGTTCCAGGGTATTGTCTCGACCGAATCCCTGCGTGAGCTGATCGACAGCTCTCCTGGCGAACACCTGATCAAGGATGCATTCATCAAGGATGCCGAGACGTGCCAGGCTTCTGATTCGATGCAGGAGATACTGCCCAATGTCGCCGGGCACCCATGGGCATTGCCGATTCTCGATGATCAGGGCAATTATGCCGGCGCCATATCCAAGAACCTGTTCCTGCGCACCCTGCATCGCAGTCAGGCAGATGCAGAGCCGGACCAGGAGCCAGAAACGGCACCGCAGGAAACCGTTGAACCGACAACCGATGGAGTGCAATCATCATGAATTTTTTGAGTTTTGAAAAAAAACTGATCCCGCTCGATGAATGGGTCCAGGAGTTCGTCAACTGGCTGGTCCTAAATCATCGTGATATCTTCCAGGCAATCAAAGCACCGATCGAACTCTGTCTGGAAGGGTTCGAATGGCTCTTTACCTCTTTACACCCGGTCGTGATCATTGTGCTGTTTGCTTACGCCGCGTCGCGCTTTGTCGGCAAGAAGACCACCGTCTTCACCATCGTGACACTCCTGCTGATTGGCTACCTCGGCCTTTGGGAAGAGACCATGATCACCTTGGCGATGGTGATCAGCTCGGTCTTTTTCTGTGCCATTGTCGGCATTCCGCTGGGGATCATGTCAGGCCGCAGCGACCGTTTCGAGCTTTTTCTACGACCTGCCCTCGATGCCATGCAGACTATCCCGCCGTTCGTCTATCTGGTACCAGTGGTTATGCTGTTCAGTATCGGAACGGTATCGGGGATTCTGGCAACGATTGTTTTTGCCCTTCCGCCGATCGTGCGGCTGACCAGCCTCGGAATCCGCCAGGTTCATCCGGAACTCATCGAGGCGGCTCTGGCCTTCGCGCGACACCGTGGCAGGTTTTACGTAAAGTCCAGTTTCCGCTGGCTCTGCCCTCGATCATGGCCGGGCTGAATCAGACCTTGATGATGGCCCTGTCGATGGTTGTCATTGCCGCCCTGATCGGCGCCGGTGGACTCGGCAACCCGGTTGTTCAGGGCTTGAATACCCTGGAAATCGGCCTGGCAACCATCGGCGGACTGGCGATCGTCCTGCTGGCGATGGTGCTTGACCGCATTACCCAGGGCTTTGCAAAGAGATAAAAGAGTATGTTCACCTAACATCCATAGCAATGTTCACCCAACATCTTTAGAAAGAGGAGGAAAGAATGAACCGTATTTTACTGATTCTCGCGATCTTGTCTCTCACAGTACCGGCATTTGCCGCCCATCACATGCCCGGTAAAGGGGTCGAAGTTCAGCCTGCCCGGGCTACCTGGAATACCGGCTATTTCCAGGAAGCCCTGGTGCGTGCCGGTCTCAAGGAACTGGGCTATGATGTCGAAAAGCCCAAGGAACTGCAGAACCCACTCTTTTACCAGTCAGTCTTTCTTGGCGACGTGGATTACTGGACCAACGGCTGGTTTCCAAACCACGTCAGCCAGATGCCCAAAGGTTGGGAGGAACGCGTCGAGGTCGTCGGCTACGTCGCCAAGGCCGGTGGACTGCAGGGCTACCTGGTGTCCAAGAAGGACGTCGAGAAGTACGACATCAAGTCCCTTGACGATTTCAAACGCCCCGAGGTCATGAAGGCTTTTGACTCCAACAACGATGGCAAGGCCGATTTGACCGCCTGTCCCCCCGGCTGGGGTTGCGAGAAGGTCATCACCCACCACTTCGAGGTCTATGACCTTGACGATTACATCAACCCGATCAAAGCCGGCTACTCTGCGAGCATGGCTGACACCATGGCACGCTACAAGGCCGGCGAGCCGATTTTCTTTTATACCTGGGCGCCCAACTGGACGATTGGTATGCTCAAGCCAGGTGAGGATGTCATGTGGATCAACGTGCCGGAAATCAATCCTCTGGAATCCCAGATGGCGGGTAAGGACCGCATGACGGTCAGCGGGATTGCAGGAGCCGTGACAGACCCTCTCAAGACCGGTTTTGTCGTCAGTGATATTCAGGTTGTTGCCAACAAGGAATTTCTCAAGGCGAACCCTGCCGCCAAAAAATTCTTTGAGGTCTTCACACTGCCGTTATCTGACATCAACACGCAAAACACCAAGATGGAGAATGGTGAAAAATCCCAAGAGGATATTGAGCGTCACGCTCAGGAATGGATTGCAGCGAATAAAGAAAAATGGAATGGTTGGCTAGAAGAAGCGAGAATGGCTGCTAAATAAATACGATTGATAATTTAGGCCGGAGGTCATATCTCCGGCCTAAATATTTATACACAGAGTGTCTCATCCACCAGGTAAACCTCACAGTCGGCAATCTGCGCAGATCAGGGTAAAACGTCAAAAGCCGAGCTATCCTAAGAGTTATGTCAGCAACTTTTGAGGGGCCGGAATCGCAGGATCTTGGCAATTCTCAGGATCCCTGAACTCCATGAACCTGCCAAGCTTTGTCACCAATCTTTGCGTGGCCCATTGCTAACTTCCTGTTAAAAGTAGGCCTGTTCTGACGAACTGTTTTTTAGACCACCAGTTTCTCAGCCAGCAAAGCGATATGATCAGGCCCAATACCACAGCAACCGCCAATCAAGGCTGCGCCTTTGCGGCGCCACTGCTGTGCCCAGCTTAAGTAAGCAGAAGGCGTCAGATCGGCACGCATGTCATCAAGTCCCTCGTTTGCCGTTGCGTTTTTGGGCTGTGGTGCAAATGCGTTGGCATAGGCGCCGATTTCAATCTCCAGGCAGCTCAAAGATGCCAGTTTGTCTCGCGTTACCTGAATGGCGTCACCGATGACCTCTGGTTGACAACAGTTAAACAGTATTGCCTCAACATTCAGATCGGACATAGCTTCGACTGCATCAGCCACAGGTTCTCCAGAGCGCAGTAATGGTTCCTTGGTCACCTCTTCATCCTCCAAGGTGAATGAGATCCAGACTGGTTTTTTCTCATCATCCAGGCTGTCGATGAGTAATCTTACGCTGATAGCCTCAGCCAGCAAACTTTGCGTTTCGCAGAGCCACAAATCGACGTATGGACTAAGCCCCTCAATCAAGGGTGTTGCGATTTCAGAAACTCTTTCAGGCTGATACAGGTCGGCACGGTAAGAACCGAACAGGGGAGGGATAGAACCGGCGATACGCGCGCTTGATTGTATTTCCGCTACTGCGTCACAAGCTATCTGGCCAGCAGACGCTGCCAGTGCCCGGCCTTGATTTTGGAAGAGTTCTTCCCCGATATGAAAGGGCACCAAGGCATAACTATTTGTTGAAATAACCCCTGCGCCATTTCTGATGAAGTCCTTATGCACCTGTTTAACAATCCCAGGCGCTTTCATCAGGGCCAAGGCCGACCACTCCGGTTGTTTGAAAGGCGCTCCCCGACGCTCAAGTTCTCGCCCCATCCCGCCATCCAGGATGGTCACCCTGCCGTTCGACATAATGCCTCCCAGTCACACAAAACTATGACGGCGACTCTCTATCTTGTTGCGAAATCAGGGCTCGACCTTCGTACCGAGAACCTTTAGGAACTTGGAGAGCCAGTCCGGATGAGCAGGCCAAGCTGGTGCAGTGACCAGGTTCCCATCAACGTGAGCTTGGTCAACGGGAATATCCATGAATTTCCCCCCGGCGATCGTGACGTCCGGCCCGACCGCAGGATAACAGGAGCAGGACCGGCCTTTAAGAGCTCCGGCCGCTGCTAAGACCTGAGCACCATGACAAACAGCCGCGATCGGTTTGTTGCTCGATGCAAAATGCTGCACGATTTTCAATACGGTTTTGTTGAGGCGAATGTACTCTGGCGCACGTCCACCAGGGATCACCAGACCGTCATAATCTTTAGCTTTAGTCTCGTCAAATGTGGCATTTAAGGCA
>JAFDBW010000043.1 GCA_019313105.1 Deltaproteobacteria bacterium
ATATGATCTTTCTACTGCAGAAGGCTATGCACAGGTCATGACCGAATTCGACCGTTTGATCGGTTTCGACAGGATCAAGGCCTTCCATCTCAATGACTGCCTGAAGCCCTGCGGCAGCAAAGTCGATCGGCACGCACACATTGGCCAGGGGACAATCGGCCGCACCGGCTTTGCCTGCCTGATGCAGGATCCGCGCTTTGTCAAGGTCCCCATGGTCCTCGAGACCCCGAAGGGTGAGAATGGTGAAATGGACAAGGTCAACCTTGCCCTTCTGCGCCAGTTGGCGGAGGGAGACCGGGAATGAGAGCCGTCGTCCAGAGGGTCAGCGAAGCGTCCGTTATGGTCGACGGGCAAACTGTCGGTGCAATCCAGCAGGGGCTGATGGTGTTGCTCGGCGTAGCCCGGGAAGACACCTCCAGAGACGCGGGTTACCTGGCTGAGAAAACTTGCGGATTGCGGATCTTCGAAGATCAGCAGGGAAAAATGAACCGTTCCGTTCAGGATATTTCAGGCAGCGTCCTGGTCGTTTCGCAATTCACCCTGCTCGGCGACTGCCGCAAGGGACGACGACCGGGCTTCACCGATGCCGCAGAGCCGGAGCTCGCCGACAAGCTCTACGAAGAATATGTTTCATTACTGAGACAGCGGGGGATCACCGTTGCCACCGGGGTGTTCAGGGCCGAGATGAAAGTCGGCCTGGTCAACGACGGCCCGGTGACCATGCTGCTCGATAGCCGAAAGCAATTTTGATGGAAGACACTCAACTCGTTCAGGAAGGACGCGGCCGCAGCGCCAAAAAACGCGAGGCCAAGGCCGTTGAGCACCTGGCACAGAGGCTCGCCGACCTGCCGGAGGCAGAGCTGGCGAGGCTTCCGCAGGAGCCGGAACTGGCCCGTGAAATCGAGCTGGTGCGGGCAACCCGCGGTCACAGCTCACGCAAACGCCAGATCAAGCACCTAGCCGGGGTCCTGCGCAGCCGCAATGACCAGCGCGAGGCAATTGAAGCCGCCCTGGAAAGTCAGTCCGTCAGCCAACGCCAGGACACTCTCGCCTTTCAACACCTTGAGGAGTTACGGGATCGTCTCTGCAGCATAGGGACCTTCGATCAGGCCCTGGAAGAAATCCGCAACAGCTACCCCTTGATAGATCACCGAAGGATTGCAAGACTGGCCCGTTCGGTGCACGAGAACGCCGACAAAAAGGCGGCCCGGGAAATTTTTCGGCAACTGCGCAAGGCACAGGAGCAATCATGAGCAAACGAACCTTGTTAGTCTTCTTTCTGCTACTCGCGATACAGGCAACGGCCGGCGCCGAAATGTATCGCTGTGAGCTTGCGGACGGCAGCGTCATTTACGGTGACAAGCGCGTCAACCTGTCTGACGAATGCCAACCGGTCACAGAAGATTCGTCAAAAGAATATCTTTCGATTCAGCAGCCCGCCGCCCGCAGGTCGGCACCGGCGCAAGCTGTTGCGACAGACCAGGAGGCTGTGCGCGACGCAGCCACCGCGACAGCACCGGATTCATGGGTGGTGCGCGCGACAACACTGGTCGAGAACTACAACGACGCCAGGAAGCGGCGTATACGTGAGAGCTACCTGGTCAACAAACGCAAAGCCATGCAGGATATGGCGAGTATCAATGCCGAGAAAAATGCCATGCTGGCTGAATTGCCTGACAGCCCTCTCAGCAAACAGGAACAGGACGAAATCAGGGGGATTCTCGCGGAAATTCCGGGTGACGCCCCTTGACATAACCCACGAAAAAGGCCCGGCAAAATTGCCGGGCCTTTTTAATCCGTATCAAAGAGCGCCTCTTTACAGCACCTTCTTCAGTAGCCCCTCCAGCTGGTTTTTCGGTACCGCACCAACCACCTGATCGAAAACCTTGCCGTCCTTGAAAACAATCAGGGTCGGGATACCGCGCACACCGAACTGGCCCGGTGTCGCGGGGTTCTCATCGACATTCAGCTTGCAGATCTTGACCTGCCCATCGAATTCGTCTGCCAGCTGGTCAACAATCGGGCTGATCGCTTTGCACGGTGCACACCATGATGCCCAGAAATCCACAAGAACGGGAATCGATGATTGATTGACTTCACTCTCAAAAGAATCATCCGTCACCTGGACGACTTTATCACTTGCCATAAGACATTCTCCTTAGCAATTTTTTCCTTCTGAATAGATTCGAGTTTCATAATAATCCACCCTCACAAAAAATCAAGGGATTATCCTGTAGGCAGCATGGAAAATTCCAGCCCTTGACAGTTACGATCGCTCTCCCTAAGATGAGCCAAATCAAATTTCTGAATGAACTCTTCATGGACTAAGCGGTGTCTGGACGTCCTTGCACGGTGAGTTTTTCGAAGCAGGAAAGCACGAGGCACGAATGGCCCAGGATAAAATCAGCACAGCCGTAGCTCAGCAAGTCGCCCTGCTCGACCCCTTTCTGCTCAGCCAGAGAGCTGTTCTGAATAATCTGGCGGAGCATCTGGTGTCCACCTTTCACCAGGGTGGCCGGCTGTTTCTGGTCGGTAGCGGCCCGTTCGGTTCGATCGCCGGCCTGATCGGCCAGTCATTTCTTCACCGGCAGACCCTCGAGCGGCCGGCCCTGCCGGCCATTGCCCTGACCAACGACGCCGGCCTGGCGACCTTTCTTGCCGGAGATGAACAGGGCAGCCAGCTTTTCAGTCGCCAACTGCGCGCCCTGGCCAGTAATCAGGACACGGTCATGGCTCTGGCGGGAAACCATCTCAGTCCGGCTGATCGCGAGGCACTCGACACGGCCAGGCAACTGGGCTGCCGCACGGTCTTGATTGCTGGCGAGCAGGTTGAGCTGACGGACATCCTGCCGGACATCAACCTCTCATTGCCAAGCGACTCGCTGCCACGACTGCAGGAAAATACCCTTTTCATAGGCAATCTTCTCTGCACACTGGTCGAGGGCGCACTCTTCGGCACCTGAGATTGGCGTTGCAGGCGTCACAGCCCGTGAACAGCTTTGGACCGGCAGATCCGGGCGCACAGAGATCCCAGGTCGCTCCACGGACAAGAGAATTGACAGAGACGCCGCAAAAAACGTATCATTAAAAAGTTTTGGATAAGGTTATCGAAGCGGGTCCGGTTGAGGCTGTTGACGCCAGCCGGGTGCGTTTATCAATATGTGCAGGCCCCGATTCACGACGAGTCATTTCTCTGCAGAATCCGGGCCTGCCAATGCGAGATGTTTCATCATGACGGTAAATATCCTGCTCTTCAAAATCACTCTTCTGGTCTATTTCGTCGCCACGATCTTCTACCTGATAGGCGTGATTTCGCGCAAAGAACGCTTCCGTCAGAACGCTGTCTATCTGTTGATTGGCGGTTTTGTCCTGCATTGCATCACCCTGGCCGTTCGTTGGGTCGCCACCGGTGCCATACCGGTCGCCAGCCTTCATGAATCGTTATCGTTTTTTGCCTGGACGCTGGTCGGAATCTACCTGATCTTTTACCTGCGCTATCGCACAGTGATGCTCGGTGCATTTATAACTCCACTGGCGCTGGTCCTGATGATTATCGGCACGACCACCTCCGCGCAGGCCCCGGCGCTCAACCCGATGCTGGACAGCTGGTGGTTTCCCGTGCATGTTACTCTGGCCCTTCTCGGCCACGCAATCTTTGCCATTGCAGCCGCAGCCGGAGTCATGTACCTGCTTCAGGAACGCATGCTGAAAAGCAAAAAGTTCTCCGGGCTTTTTTATCGTCTCCCCTCTCTCGACACCCTTGACAGCATGAACTACAAGTGCCTGACATTCGGTTTTCCGCTGATGACAATGGGTATCATCTCCGGTGCAATCTGGGCCAATTCCGCCTGGGGGGGCTACTGGCGATGGGATCCGAAGGAGACCTGGGCACTGATCAGCTGGTTTCTCTACGCCGCATTGCTGCACGGCAGGCTTACCGTCGGCTGGCGCGGTCGCCGTGCCGCAATCTTCGCTATCATCGGCTTCGGGTTCCTCCTCTTCACCTTCTTTGGCGTCAACCTGTTTCTCTCCGGAGAGCACAGCTTCCGTAACTTTACGGGGCAGTAGCAGAGAAACTTAAGGAGCGCGCCATGCACATTGTCATCGTCGGGCTGAGCCACAAAACAGCGCCGGTTGAAATCCGCGAACGCCTCGCCTTTGCACCGACCGCCATGCAGCGGCCGTTGCAGAAACTGCTCGAACTGCCTCCCGTCGCCGAGGGTTTAATCGTCTCGACCTGCAACCGGGTCGAGCTTTGTGCGGCCACCAAGGAACCGGATGTTGCCATTTCTGCCATGCGTCGATTTCTCGCTGAGTACCACGAGATAACACCAAGCGAAATAGACGACCATCTGTACGACTACCAGGGCGAGGATGCGATCCGGCATCTGTTCCGTGTCGCCTCCAGCCTTGACTCGATGGTCCTCGGCGAACCGCAGATCCTCGGCCAGATTAAGACTGCCTACGGCTACGCCGCCGAATACAAGACCGCAGGGCTGATCCTCAACCGTTTCCTGCACAAGGCGTTCTCCGTCGCCAAGCGCGTCCGCACCGAAACCGCGATCGCCAGCAATGCTGTCTCGGTTTCTTTTGCAGCCGTCGAACTGGCACGCAAAATTTTTGACCGGATCGACAACAAGGCCGTCATGATCATCGGTGCCGGCGAGATGTGCGAGCTGGCGGCACGGCACTTCATCACCAATGGCGTTTCGAAAGTCCTGGTCACCAACCGGACCTTCGCAAGGGCTGAAAAACTGGCCGCCGAATTTCAGGGCAAGGCCGTGCCCTTTGAGAACTTTGTCGACCATCTGGTTGAAGCCGACATTGTCTTGACGTCCACCGGTGCGCCGAACTTTATTCTCGGCCAGCGCCACATGGAAGATGTCCTTAAACGCCGTAAAAACAGGCCGATGTTTCTGATCGACATCGCCGTACCTCGCGATATCGACCCGAAGGTCAACAGCCTTGACAATGCCTATCTCTACGATGTCGATGATCTTCAGGGGGTCGTACAGGCCAACCTGAAGGAGCGCAAGAAAGAGGCCAGCAAGGCCGAGGCCATCGTCGAGCAGGAGATCGGTCAATTCCACCAGTGGCTGGCAAACCTTGAAGTCAAGCCCACAATCATAGCCCTGCGTCGCAAGTTCGAAGAGATCCGTCAGCAGGAGCTGGACAAAACCTTCGGCAACCTCAAGGACCTGTCCGGCAAGGATCGCAAAAGCATCGAGGCGATGGCCAATGCCATCATCAACAAGATTCTGCATCAGCCGACAACGGTTCTTAAACAAAGCCAGAACGATGCCAGCGGCAATGACCACGTCGATGCCGTGCGAACCCTTTTCGACCTGCCCGCGCCGGCGGACGATGACAAGGAAATCAAGCCCCTGGGCGACCCCGGCCAGGAATAATTAAGGAGTTATATTGATGTCCAAGAAGCTACTGCGAATCGGCACCCGTGCCAGTCAACTGGCCCTTTGGCAAGCCAACTGGGTCAAGTCGGAGCTGGAAAAACGCTACCCGGATACAGAGGTCACCCTTACCAAGATCAAGACCCAGGG
>JAFDBW010000044.1 GCA_019313105.1 Deltaproteobacteria bacterium
GTCTCCAGGGTGAAGCCATCATCACGGAGACGCTGCTCCATGCTGGCGGCTTCTTTCTCGTCGAAAGCGGCTTCAGCCTTCTCGATCAGGGAGAGGACATCTCCCATCCCCAGAATCCGCTGCGCCATCCGTTCAGGATGGAAGGTCTCCAGGGCCTCCAGCTTTTCACCCATACCGACAAGCTTGATCGGCTTGCCCGTGACCGCCCGTATCGACAGCGCAGCACCACCTCGGGCATCGCCGTCCAGCTTGGTCAATATGACCCCGGTCAGGTCAAGCCGCTCATTGAAGGAGCTGGCCACGTTGACTGCATCCTGACCGGTCATGGCATCCGCCACCAACAGGATTTCACGCGGCTCCACACTGGAGCGAATCCTCTCCAGCTCCTGCATCAGGGTATCATCGATATGCAGGCGTCCGGCAGTATCGAGTATCAGTGTATCGTAACCCTGCCGGTCGGCAAACTCGAGGGCCTGGCGACATATCTCAACCGGGTCCTGATCGGCACGGCTGTCATACACCGGAATATTGATCTGGCGGCCGAGGGTTTTCAGCTGTTCTATAGCAGCGGGCCGATAAACATCGGCCGGGACCAGCAGCGGATTTCGCTTTTCCCGGCGCAGTTTGAGGGCCAACTTGCCGCAGGTTGTGGTCTTGCCTGCACCCTGGAGGCCGCAGAGCATGATCGGCACCGGCGGACGGGCATCCAGTTCAAGCTGGTTGTTTTCCGAGCCGCCCATCAACCGGCCCAGTTCGTCGCGGACGATCTGGATGACCTGTTGACCGGGGGTCAGGCTCTCCAGGACATCGTGACCGACTGCGCGCTCGCGGACCGCGGCAACGAAATCCTTGACAACCTTGAAGTTGACATCCGCCTCCAGAAGGGCCAACCGCACTTCACGCAGGGCCTGCTGGATATTCTCTTCACTCAGGCGCCCACGACCGCGCAACTGCTTGAAAACGCTGTCAAATTTCTCGGTTAAGGTATCAAACATCAGTAAATCGCTTTATTGCCCGGATTTCATTGTGGACAAATGATGCACTTTAGTGAACCGGTAATGACTTTGTCAAGCGAAAACAGGGCATCTCCCTGCTTCGCAGCCACATGTCTCAGCCGGGTTCAACCACCAGGTAGTTGCCTTCCCTGCGCTGGTGCAATTCAACCGGCGAGAGGTTCTCCGCTGCAAGCACAGCCAGCAGTGCCTCCTTGGCTCCGGGAGAGAAGCGCAAGGCAAGGCCGCAGTCCGAGGTCAGTTGCCTGGGAACGGGGATCAACAGGAAATCCACCTTCGCCAACTTGAGAATCTTCTCTGCCTTGAGGACCCGGTGGATCGAGTGGAATATGGCGACGTAATCGTTTTCTTTAACCATCAATTTTCCCTGTTGCAAGGTCAAGCGGCCGGCATCATGGCACGTTTGAGAACTCAAGGCAAGACCGACAGAGCACCGGGAGGGGTCGTTCCCTTACCGTCACGCAGGGACTTCAGGGCGTACGGATAGGTTTTGCGCACCCGTTCCTATCAGATCGAGGAATTCAATACATGAACATCAGGACTGCGAATCCGTCTTGCCATTGGTCAGCGTTGGCCGGTTGGCATCAGTCGTGTGATCACGGGCCACCAGCATGTAAATGGAGGGGACAACGAACAGGGTGAACAGCGTACCGATCGCCATGCCTCCCACCAGTATGAGACCGATGGAGTTACGCGCCTCGGCGCCTGCTCCGGTAACCAGCACCAGGGGGAAATGACCGGCAATAGTGGCAGCCGTGGTCATGAGGATGGGTCGCAAGCGGGTCATGGCTGATTGGCGTACAGCCTCGAGCTTTGCCTTGCCCTGCTCCTGAAGTTTGTTGGCAAATTCGACAATCAGAATGCCGTTTTTTGCGACCAGCCCAACCAAGGTGACCAGCCCGACCTGAGAGTAGATGTTAAGAGTCGTTGTCCACCCCTCGGTCCAGAAAGCGACGTTCGGATCGGGCATCTTCAGGAAAGCGAAGACCAGAGCGCCGAAAATCGCCAGGGGCACGGATCCCGCAAGGATGACAAAAGGATCACGGAAGCTATTGAACTGGGCAGCCAACACCAGAAAGATCAGCACGACTGCCAGGCCGAACGCCGGCAGGAACTTGTTCCCCTCGGTCCGCAGCTGCCTTGATTCCCCTGTGTAATCGACCACATAACCCTGCGGCAAAATCTTTGCGGCCTCTTCTTCCAGGAAACGCAACGCCTCGTCGAGTGGGCGAACCGCCACTCCGCTCAGCTTGACCGCATTGAGCTGCTGAAAACGGTTAAGTGAACGCGGCACGACCGTATCCTGCAAGGTCGCGACTGTGCTCAACGGTATCAACCGCTGATCAGGACCGGTGATGTAAATCTCCTGGAGCTGGGCAGGGTTCAGTCGACCAATCCTTTCAATCTGCGGAATCACCTTGTAACTGCGGCCGGCAATATCGAAGCGATTGACAAAGTTACCGCCGACCATGGAGCTGATATCCGCGCCAATCTGCTCAAGGTTGAGCCCCAGGTCTGCGACCCTGTCCCGATCTATAATGAATTCGGTTTGCGGCTGATCAATCTTGACATCGATGATCGGCGGAAAAGCAAACATGCCGCTTTTCATCGCCTTGAGTTGAAGTTGTTGCACGAGCTGCAGGACCTGGTCCGTTTCCGCGGTTGAGGCAATCACCAGTTCTACCGGGAACTGCCCCCCGCCGGGGAGCGCCGGAGGAGTTACCGGGAACATCCGGATCCCCGGGATGTTGTGCAGGCCCCGCTGGACTTCCGGGAGGATTTCGAAAATGCTCCTTTCACGCTCGTCCCATGGCTTGGTAACCAGGCCACCGAAGCCGGAACTCGGGAAGCTGATCTGGAAGGTGAAGTCTGCCTCAGGAACGCTCAGGAATACCTGGTTGGCGGCTGCGGCATAAAGACTTGTCTGGTCGAGGGTCGAGTTAGCCGCAGCATCGAGGATGCCGAATATGACGCCCTGGTCCTCGGTCGGTGCCAGCTCTTTGGCAGACATCATGTACATGGGTAGACTCATCAGGCTGATGACTACCCAGACCAGGTAGACGGCTGGCCGAGCCCGCAACGTAACGTCCAGCAGTCGTCCGTAGAATTCTCTCAGACGCTTGAAATCGCGGGCGATACGCCCCGCCAGGCCATGGTCTTCAAGACCCGGCTTGAGCAGATTAGCCGACATCACCGGGGAGAGGGTCAATGCGACCAGACCCGAAATCGTTACGGCCCCCGCCAGAGTAAAGGCAAACTCGCGAAACAGCGCACCGGTCAGGCCACCCTGCAGACCGATTGGCAGGTAAACGGCGGCCAGGGTAATGGTCATGGCAATGATCGGGCCGACCAGTTCCCGGGCACCGAGTAGGGCCGCCTTGTGCGGCGGCTCACCATTACTCAGGTGACGCTCGACGTTTTCCACGACGACGATGGCATCATCGACGACCAGACCGACCGACAGCACAATCGCCAGCAAGGTCAGGAGATTGATGGTGAAACCGAAGGTCTGCATCAGGAACACCGCGCCAATCAGCGACAGGGGGATGGCGACCACCGGAATCAGCGCCGAGCGCAGCGAACCGAGGAACAGAAAAATCACCACGATGACGATCAGCAGCGTCTCGCTCAGGGTTTTGATGACTTCACGGATAGCATTATCGATGTAATTGGTGGCATCATAAGCGACCCGGGCCTGCATACCGGTCGGCAAAACCTTCTGAATCGCAGCCATCTCCAGGTCGACGCTATCGATGACATCGAGGGCATTGGCATTGGGCAGAACCCAGATGCCCATAAACACCGCGGTTTGTCCTGAAAAGCGGACCTCTGCATCATAATCTTCTGCGCCGAGGGCGACTTCACCCACATCCTCGAGGCGAATCACGGCCCCGCCTTCTTCACGGATCACCAACTGTTTGAATTCTGCCACGGAATTCAGGTTGGTATTGGCGGTCAGGTTGACCTGGACCAGCGACCCTTTGGTTCGACCGAGAGCCGCCAGGTAATTGTTCGCTGCCAGGGCCCTGCGGACGTCCAGCGGCGTGACATTGAGGGCGGCCATACGGTCGGACTTCAGCCAGATTCGCATTGCAAAAGTCCGGCCGCCGAGGATGTCTGCCCGCTGCACTCCCTCCAGAGCGGCAAGACGCGGTTGGACAATCCGGACCAGGTAGTCGGTAATTTCGTTCTGCTCGAGGGTGTCCGAAGTAAAGCTGAGATATGCGGACGCAAACTGGCTGTCAGCTGATTCGATATTGATGATCGGCACTTCAGCTTCCGGCGGCAGATCGTTGCGTACCTGGTCGACCTTGGAGCTGATTTCGGCCAAAGCTTTGGTCGAATCGTAATTGAGTTTCAGGCGTACGCTGATCGTGGAGAGACCGAGACTGCTTTGCGATTCTATGTAATCGATACCGTCAGCAGCAGCAATTGCCCGCTCCAGGGGAGTGGTGATAAAACCACGGACCAGTTCCGCACTGGCTCCGACATAAACGGTCGTCACCGTGACCGAGGCGTTTTCACTACGGGGATATTGCCGGACATTCAGAGACGTGATCGCCTGGAGACCGGCAATCACGACCACCAGGTTGACCACTATGGCCAGCACCGGACGATGAATAAAAAGATCTGTGATTTTCATAGGATCACATGCTCAAACGGCCTGACGAATCCGTTTGCACGATCAAAGCTCAAGCCTCTTGGGGACTCTCAGGTTATTTGTCTTCAGGCTCAGGATCGAGCTTGAATTCCGGCTGCAACATGTTGTCGATTACAACGGCCTGCCCGTTTCGCAGTTTGAAGACCCCGGTGGTCACTACCGTTTCACCAGCCTGCAGCCCGGAAACGACCTCGACAAAATCACCCCGTTTTTCACCAAGGCGGACGAATTGCTGGCGCAGCACCTTACCGGCCTCCTGCCCATCCTTCGCCTGCCCAGCATCGTCTTCAACGATAAAGACTGAATCACTGTAGGGCGCGTAGAGGACGGCCGTGACAGGTATCACCAGGACGTCTTTTGCGACCGGCAGAACAATCTTGACATCAACATACATACCGGGGCGGAGTTGTTCCTCAGTGTTACGGATGGTGGCCTGAACCTTGATATTGCGAGTCGTTTCTTCGACTTTGGGATTGATCGTTGTGATCTGACCTTCAATCACTTTGCCTAGCAAAGCGTTTGAAGTCACCCGCACGGTCAGCCCCGTTTTCAGCTGGCTCAACTGCTGTTGAGGCAGAAGGAAATCGACAAAAATAGGATCGAGAGCCTGCAGTGTAACGATCTCATTCCCGGCTTCTAGGATCTGCCCGAGATTGACCTGACGAATCCCCAGCCGCCCCGCGAACGGTGCGCGTATGGTTTTCTTGGCGATAGTGGCCCGCAAGCTTTCTGCCTCAGAAAGCGCCTGCTGGTAACCGGCGACGGCTCTGTCCATTTCAGCTTGCGATACGGCCTGGTCAGCCAGCAGTTCTCTGGTTCGGTTCAGGCTTGTTTTGGCCAGGGCTACAGCCGCTTCTGCTCCCGGGAGCAGGGCTTCCTCGGCCGTAGTGTCCTGGCGCACTAGCAGGTCACAGGCCGCGACCTTCATGCCCGGCTGAAAGGCGATGTGCACTACCTTGCCCGGCAACTCAGCGGCCACAGTCACCCCCTGGACAGCGGCAAGCGAACCGACCGCCGACAAAAGAGATTCCCAGGAGTTCCCGGTGACTTCAACCGTGGTCACCGGCTCCGGCGGAGGGCGAAACTGAGCTGACTGGTCCACCATTCTGCTGATCTGCAGAGCTTTGATTCCCGCAAGCAGGCCGGCAACGACCAGCACTCCGATGAGCGCAAAAAAAATCTTTTTTTTCATAGCCTTATCGATACAATAAATACGTTTACTCGATGAAAAAAAGCGGCTTAGCAAGACAACTCCCATGGGAGGAGCCGGATTTCCTAACGTATTCTAACGTATTTTGCATCGCCTGTCGCCGTTAAAGACAAACCGTGGGTCGAAGCGTCAAACCTCGATAAGCACACAGAAAAAAGGCCATCCGATTAAAGATGGCCTTTAAAAAACTGGAAAATGACCCCTGTTTAGAAATGATGGATAAACCTAAGGTTGTAGCGCTCGCCTTCAGGACGATTTTCAGCACCACTCTCGAAATAGGCGTTAACGAACAGGTGCGTATCCTGTGAAAAATGGTAAACCAGGCCAGGGCCGATTGCGAAGACCTTTTCGTCGTCATCGACGTCATTGCCCTCGACTTTGGTATCACTGATCTGGTTGAAAAAGTAGCCGTTGATACCGAGCCGCAGTTGCTTCGGCAGAACTTCGTAGGCGGCCGAAAAGTTGCCGTGAATCGCGTCACCTGGCTCCAGCTTCAGGTCTCCAGGAGCAAGCCCCTGCGGAGTGGCCCGGAACTCGTCGTTGTCGTCATTCCAGAGATAATGCAGCCGCCAAGAAACTGTTGCCTTGGGGCCGAGAAAAACCGTGGCCGCCCAGTAGGGATTAAAGGAAAAATGGTTGCTGCCCTGGTTCAGGTTTTTCTTTTCATCATAGTCACCGGTCGGCCAGATGGTCTGGAACTCGATCCGGTTGAGCATGATCGGACCGTTGGCACCCATAATCGGGTCCCACTGAAGATAAGGGCCGATTAGCAGGTCACCAAGGCCGGTTCCATTGTCACTCAGATATAGGGAGTCAAAGTCAAGGGAGACAATGGGCAGCATCACGTTCATGCCCCATTTACCACCGAATAGCAGCGTCTGGTCCGATTGATAGATGTACTGGTTCATGAGAACCCAGACATCAACCTCGTTGTCACCGGGAGGGCCGTCTTTCAGGTCGTCCGAAGTATAATACTGCAGGTACTCGGAGATATAATGTCCGGGGCCGGCAGGCGGCCCACCATCGAGGAAGCTGGTAAAACCGAGATTGACGTTCGGCTGCAGATAGGCAAAAGCTGAGCCCGGAAGCAGCAACGCAACCAACACAGACAGGACAAGACGCGAACTTTTCATCATTCTACCTCCCTGGAACCCATAATTATTAGCCAGGCATCTGCCTAGCATACGCCGGCAAGCATCGCTGTAATTGGTGTTTTTGTCAAGCTTTCGCAGCCGTCTAATGCGCCTCGCGCCAGTTGCGACCACTGCCAACTTCAACCAGAAGCGGCACGCTCAAGTCCACGGCCCCCTGCATTTCCGATTTCACAAGCGCTGAGACTTTTTCCAGTTCGGCCTGCGGGACGTCAAAGACCAGTTCGTCGTGCACCTGCAGGAGCATTCTGGCTTGCAAGCCTTCTTTGGCGAGACGGGCAGCAATCTTCACCATGGCAACCTTGATGATATCGGCGGCCGAGCCCTGCACGGGGTAGTTGATGGCGTTACGCTCCGCATAACCGCGAACGGCTCCATTTTTGCTGTTGATTTCCGGGATCGCACAGCGTCTGCCGAGCAGGGTCGTCACGTACATCTTTTCGCGGGCCTCGGCGATACAGGCGTCCATAAAGGTACGGATACCGGGGTAGCGCTCAAAGTAGGTATCGATGAACTGCTGCGCCTCGCGACGATTGATGCCGAGCTGTTTGGCCAGACCGAAGGCGCTGATACCATAGACAACGCCGAAATTGATCGCCTTGGCCGCACGACGCTGTTCGTCGGTCACCATCTCGGGGAAAAGACCGAGCACCTCACTGGCCGTGCTGCGATGGATATCCTCGCCACGGGCAAAGGCCTCCTTGAGCGCCGGCTCGTCTGCCATATGGGCGAGGATGCGTAATTCGACCTGCGAATAATCTGCCGACAGCAGGACACAGCCGTCGGACGGGATGAACCCCTCGCGGATACGTCTGCCCTCTTCGGTACGGATTGGAATATTTTGTAGATTAGGATCACTCGATGAAAGCCTGCCAGTGGCCGTCACCGCCTGGTTAAAGCTGGTATGAATCCGGCCCGTTTCGGGATGGATAAGTTTTGGCAAGGCGTCCGTGTAGGTCCCCTTCAATTTCATCAGAGAGCGATAATCGAGAATCTTCGCCGCAATCTCATGATCTTCGGCAAGCTTGTTCAGCACCTCAACGTCAGTCGACCAGCCGGTCTTGGTCTTCTTGCCCTTGGGCAGTCCAAGGTTCTCGAACAGCACCTCACCGAGCTGCTTCGGTGAACCGATATTGAATGGCCCGCCGGCCAATTGATGAATCTCTGTCTCGAGCACCGCAAGTTTTTTCTCCATGTCGGCGGAGAGGCCGCCGAGGAACTCCGGGTTAATACGGATACCGGCGCGCTCCATGCCGGCCAGGATCTGCAGCAGCGGCATCTCAACGTCGTTGAGCAGGCCATCCTGATGCTGCTCGGTGACCATCGGCACGAGCTTTTCGTAAAGACGCAGTGTGATGTCGGCATCCTCGGCGGCATAGGTGGTCGCCTTTTCAACCTCGACCTCTTCGAACCCTATCTGTTTCTTGCCGCTCCCGGCGACCTCGCTGTAGCTGATGGTATGGTAGTTGAGCAATTCGGCGGCCAGATTGTCCATGCCGTGGGAACGGGTTGCCGGGTTTGCCAGGTAACTGGCCAGCATGGTGTCATAGATCGGGCCACTGACTTCGATGCCGGCTCGCGCCAGAACGAGGATATCGTACTTGAGGTTCTGCCCGATCTTCAGCTGTCGGGGAGAAGCGAGCAAGGGCCTGACTGCTTCGAGAACCCTGTCGAGCGGCAACTGCTCAGGCATCCCGAGGTAATGGTGCCCGACCGGAACGTACCAGGCCTCGCCCGCTGTCACGGCGAATGATAGCCCGACCAGGTCCGCACGCATCGCATCCAGGCTGGTGGTTTCCGTGTCAAAAGCAAATCGTTCAGACTGCTCAAGGGCGGCGACCAGTTCGTCCAGATCGGATTCCGTCAACACAACCAGGTATCCGGCGCTTTCAGCACGATTTTTAGTATCGATGCTAAATTCCTGGAGCAGCTTGTAAAATTCACACTCCTTGAAGAGTTCCGTTAAGGCTTCACGATCCGGCTCTGCCAAGGTGAAGGCATGATCGTCAACCTCCAGGTCGAGGTTATCAACCAGCGTCACCAGTTTTTTGGACAGCCTCGCCAGGTCGGCGTAGTTTTCCAGATTCTCACGACGCTTGCCCTTGAGTTGATCCAGATTGGCGAGCAGCGTTTCGACATCGCCGAACTCGTCAATGAGCATTTTTGCGGTCTTCTCACCGATCCCAGGCACACCGGGAATATTGTCGGAACTGTCCCCTGACAAGGCCTGGACTTCAACCACCTTGTCTGCGCCACCAAAACGCTCGGCGACCTCGGCCGGGCCGTAAACTTTGTCCTTCATCGTGTCGAGCAGTTGAATGTGATCGTCGACGATCTGCATCAAGTCTTTGTCGCCGGTCACCACGGTGACGTCCATCCCCTCGGCGGAAAACTTCTTTGCTAGGGTGGCAATAATGTCGTCTGCCTCATAGCCGGGCATCTCAATCCCCGGCAGATTGAATGCCTGCACAATCCTCTTGATATAGGGAATCTGCGGGACCAAGTCTTCAGGCATCGCCGCACGGTTGGCCTTGTAGTCGGGATAGATTTCTTTGCGAAAAGTCGGCCCCTTGCTGTCGAAAATCACCGCCAGTTGATCCGGCTTCAGTTCACGGATTACCTTGAGCAGCATATTGGTGAAGCCGTAAATCGCGTTGGTGGCCATCCCCTGGGAATTGCTCAGGTGACGAATGGCAAAATAGGCGCGGTAGATATAGCTCGAACCGTCGATCAGAAAAAGCCTCTGGGGCTGTTCGGACATATGGCAATGCTCCTCATTGGATCGGGTGACGGGTATTATTTCACAAGATGCCCGGGAGGCAAAGGGCAAGAAGCTCCTGCGCAGAGGAAATGTGACGATTAACTTTCCAAGACGTAGTTGACAATACGTTCTGGAATGATTAGCTTTCTGAGGGCTTATGAATGTACTGAGGAGCTGTATCCATGACTGATGAAAATGAATTCAATGATCTGATGTCCGATTTTGAGATCGATCATGACAAAATGACTGAGATCATAGAGGAACACGCCAACGGGGGGGGATTGGTTGTTGCTTCGGATGTCCTGCCAACAGGGTTGCCGATCATTCCGCTGCGCCCACGACCTGCCTTCCCCGGTATCATGATCCCCCTGGTCCTGAACGGTCAGTCGCAGGTAGCTGCAATGCACCAGGCAATGGAACACCAGGCGCAGACGATCGGCCTGGTGATGGTCAGAGAGCTTGACGATGATGACGGCATTGAGAACCTGCACAAGATCGGCGTAGCGGCGAAGATCGTCAAGGTCTTGCACTCCGAGAAAAATGCGGCTCATGTATTGGTCAACAGCCTGGAACGTTTCGAGATCGAGGATATCCAGGAGCGTGGGCTAACGATCTATGCACGGGTGCGCTATCACTTCGCGACCGAGCTTTCGGTCAACCCGGAATTGCGTGCCTACTCGATGGCGATCCTGTCCACCCTCAAGGAGCTCGTTCAGATCAACCCACTCTACAGCGAGGAAATCAAGCTCTTCCTGAACCGTTCCAGCCTTGATGACCCAGGGCGTCTTGCCGATTTCGCCGCCAACCTGACCAATTCCGATGGTCAGCAGCTGCAAGACATCCTGGCCACCTTCGATGTCCGCAAGCGCATCGATAAAGTCCTCGTCCTGCTGAAAAAGGAGCTGGAAGTATCACGCCTGCAAACCAAGATATCCAAGCAGATAGAGGAGAAGGTTTCCGCCCAGCAGCGCGAGTTCTTCCTGCGCGAACAGCTCAAGGCAATCAAGCAGGAGCTGGGGCTGGAAAAGGAAGGCAAAACCACTGAAATAGAGAAATTCCAGAAACGGCTCAAGAAGCTCAAAATGAACGAGGAAGCGGAACGGGCCGTCGAAGATGAAATGGAGAAGTTGCAGCTGATTGAACCGTCTTCACCCGAGTACAACGTCAGCCGCAACTACCTCGACTGGCTAACGATCCTTCCCTGGGGGCTGTTCAGTAAGGATTCTTACAATATCGGAAGGGCGAGGAGAATCCTCGACCGCGACCATTACGGTCTCCAGGATGTGAAGGAGAGGATTCTTGAATTCATCGCCGTCGGCCGGATGAAAGGCGACATCTCCGGATCGATTCTCTGCCTGGTCGGCCCCCCCGGAGTCGGCAAAACCTCAATCGGCCACAGTATCGCCGATGCCCTGGGCAGGAAGTTCTTCCGTTTTTCATTGGGTGGCATGCGCGACGAAGCGGAAATCAAAGGACACCGTCGCACCTACATCGGTGCCATGCCGGGCAAGTTCATCCAGGCGATGAAAACCGCCGGCACCGCCAATCCGGTCATCATGCTCGACGAGGTCGATAAAATAGGTGCATCCTTCCAGGGCGACCCCGCCTCGGCCCTGCTTGAAGTCCTCGACCCGGAACAGAACGGCAGCTTCCGCGACCACTACCTTGATGTGCCGTTCGATCTCTCCAATGTGCTTTTCATCGCTACGGCCAACCAGTTGGATACCATCCCCCGCCCCCTGCTCGACCGCATGGAGATGATCAGGCTGTCGGGTTATATCCTCGAGGAGAAGCTCGAAATTGCCAAACGCTACCTGATTCCCAAGGCGTTGGGCACGCACGGTCTGATTCGGAGCCAGGTCATGATCCGCAAAGCCGCTCTCAGACAGATCATCGATGGTTACGCTCGCGAAGCCGGCGTTCGCAACCTGGAAAAGCAGATCAAGAAGATCATGCGGCGCGCTGCCATGCGATTTGCCGAGGATGAGCGCCTGGACAAGTTGAGCATCGGCGCACACGACCTGCAGAACTACCTCGAAAAACCGGTCTTTACCGCCGACGAGATCTTCGAGGGGGTTCCCGGCGTGGTCACCGGCCTGGCCTGGACCAGCCTCGGCGGCGCAACCCTGCAGATCGAGGCGACCGCCATGATCGCCAAGAGCAAGGGGTTCAAGCAGACCGGCCAACTCGGCAATGTCATGATCGAAAGTTCGGAGATCGCTTATTCCTACGTCATGGCGCATATCACCGACTTCGGTGGTGACCCGGAATTCTTTGAGCAGCATTTTATTCACCTGCACGTCCCGGCCGGCGCAACACCCAAGGACGGGCCTTCTGCCGGCATCACCATGGCCACCGCCCTGGTTTCTATGATCACCGGCAAGATGGTGAAAAAACATCTCGGCATGACCGGCGAGCTGACCCTGACCGGCAGAGTCCTGGCAATCGGCGGGCTCAAAGAAAAGACCATCGCCGCACGCCGGTCTGGTCTGAAGATCCTGGTTTTCCCGGAAGACAACCGCAAGGATTACGAAGAGCTGCCGGACTACCTGAAAGAAGGCCTGGAGGTACATTTCGTCAGGACGTTCGATGATGTCTACCGGATCGTGTTCTGATTCACTCGCCACCATCGACAACAGGATAAATGGGGCTCTTCAAACGAAGAGCCCCAAGATTGTAGACAAATCCAACACATGATGCGGGGTTTGTTTTTTCACCTGGCAGGAGGATTTTCTATGAAAATTAGGGCAACAGATGAACCACCTGTTGCCCTTGTTGCTTGATTGAAAGACCAAACCGGCGGGTCGTCCCGCCCGACGCCATACTTTTGTCCGGCAACAAAAGTATACAAAAATGCCTTCTCCTTGCGGAGGGCATCTCCTTTGCCTGATTTCTGAGGAATCTAAAAACGACACTGCTCTAGAAGCCGGCCCGTTACCGGAGGGCCTCCCTTTCAGTGTAATCTATAAGAGAAAAGCCAAAAGCATAACTATCGTTGCAACCCTCCCAATTGGAGAGGCTCTCAAGAGCCTCGGGCTCTGCGGGGGAAGTGCAGACTCTTGACCAATCAGAACAACCTGTATTGATGTTGCCGCCTTGACGCGCCAGACATGCCCAGCGCAGCGTAGGCTCTTTCTCTTTTAGGCCAGTAAAAGAGTAAGGCGCCGTCGGGAGGCGCAACTCCCGAGGTTTGCTTTTGTCTTAAAATTGCGGAGGACAACAGATCATCCATCTATTGTGCTCTCTATCATGAAATCTAACTGTATTTTGTCAGCAGCCTGGCGACGAATCACACAGAGCCTTCGTTTCTTGTCACCTGACCATTGCGCCTTGCTGAGTTTTCGTTAGTATTAAATCAGCCCAGGAGAGACAGATAAAGCATGAACACACTGAACTCACTACACGATCATCTCGTCAGCGGGCAATTCCTCGAAAGCAAGATTTTCTACACCATACTTGCGATCGTCATATTCTGGTTGATCAAAAAACTGGTCATGACTGTTATGCTGCGTGACCGTGATGTCCAGGTCCAATATCGTATTCGCAAAACCGTCGCCTATATCATTTACCCACTGGCCTTCCTCGTCATCGGCCGGATATGGTTTGCCGGTTTTCAGGCTGTTTCGACTTATCTCGGCCTGCTCTCCGCAGGCCTGGCCATTGCCCTGCAGACCCCCCTGGTCAACCTGGCCGGCTGGGCTTTTATCCTCTGGCGTCAACCGTTCAAAGTCGGCGACCGCATCCAGCTTGGCGCTGATCGCGGTGACGTCATCGACCAGCGGATCCTCATGTTCAGCCTGATGGAAATCGGTAACTGGGTCGATTCCGACCAGAGCACAGGGCGTGTGATCCATATCCCGAACGGTAAGATATTCAACGAGGTCCTGGCCAATTACAGCCAGGGGTTTCAATACATCTGGAACGAGATCCCTGTTTTGGTCACCTTCGAAAGCGACTGGCGCAAGGCGAAGCTGCTGCTCTCCGAAATTGCCCAAAGGCACGGCACCTCTCTCAGTGACTCTGCGGCCAGCAAGCTCAGGGAGGCCGCCAAAAAATTCATGATCTTCTATTCAAAACTGACCCCGGTGGTGTACACCACGGTCAAAGATTGCGGCGTGATGTTGACGATCCGCTATCTCTGCGAACCACGCCGTCGTCGCGGCTCGGAGCAGGAGATATGGGAAGATATTCTGGACGCCTTTGCAGCCCACGGTGATATCGACTTCGCCTATCCGACGCAGCGCTTCTACAGCAACGAAACCGAAGGAAAACCTGGGACTCGACCTGACGCGTTTTATTCAACGGGGGATGCCGAGAAGGCCTGAATGAGAAGGAATTTATTTTGCAATGTTTCTCCTTTACTGTTCCAGTCAGTGTGTCAAGTTTCTGAGATTGACAATCTGTTAGCTTCGGCTAGAAGTTAAATTAACAGGTTCTTAAATCAGACCACATTAAATGGAAAGATAAGTAAGAATCAGGCCTGCGCCCTGTGGACACTGAAACAAATTAATCCAGGAATGGCGTTATGAAAATGAAAAACTTGCTTTCTCTGGTCATCGGTATTCTCCTGCTATTAGCCACCATTGCATTCGCCGATAGTGGTGAGAGAAAGGCCCGGCAGAATCTTTTTGAGCTGGAACCGATTTATTCACGGAATGCCCGCAACGTTCAACGGATCACGGTGAATCTCACCTACGACAACTTCAAGAATGTCGCCCTGGAAGAAGCTAAAGAGTTTGATGGCTACACGACCAAAGCGGAAATCATCGTTCCCTTCGGCAAGGAGAAGCGCTGGGAAGTACGGCTCGAATATCCTTTCTATACCGACGGTGACGCCGAGGTCAGAAAAACCGGCGAATCGATCGACATCGACGGCAATGGAGGCGTTTTCGATTTTGCGACTCTGGTTTTACAAAGAGAGCTCAGCAGGACCGACGAAAGTCCCTTCAATTCCTCTATCTATTTCGGTGGTGGCTCTCGGTCTGCGTACCTGAAGACCAGCATTGACGATAAGTATAACCACAGCGGAAATGTCGCCCGCCTCGGTCTTAATGTTGATAATGCCAGAGCAGACCGGAACATACGGCTGCAAACAAGCCTGGATGGCCGCTATTATTTTGACACCGACGACCTCTACCCGAGTGAAAACAAGACCGAATTTTTCTTTATGAACCTGAGCGGTGGCGCGGTCTACAACGCGAAAGGTTTTATCAAGCCTGCATTCGAGGTTCTTTACAGCACCGACTTCAAAGACAGACAGATCATCCAGGCCGTCCCGCAGCTGATCGTCCCCTTGTGGGACAGGGTGGAGATCAAGGCCGGCTACGCCTTTGGTCATAGCGATAGCGAGGGCTCGACCCAGACCGAGACGATCCGCACCACCTTCAGTTTTTAAGTACTGGCACGAGAGCCATGGTCGCGGAGGTTCTGCCTATAGGTAATGCTCCTGTCTTTCCTCACCCTTTGCCGGCCTGATCTTATCTCAGGTCTCATGGTTCTATCGCAGGCCTTATACTCTCTCCAATTGAATTCTGTCCTCATTTCTGATAGTTTCCCTCGGACAAAGAAAAACCGACTGCTATAAGAGGTATCAACATGCGCGTTCTATCCGGGATACAGCCTTCCGGTTCCCTGCACCTCGGCAACTACTTCGGCATGATGTCGAAGATGATTGCCTACCAGGAAGAATCCGAGCTCTTCTGTTTCATCGCCAACTACCATGCCCAGACCTCGCTCAGCGACGGCAAGGTCCTGGCCCGCGGGACCATTGAGGCGGCAGCCAACTTCCTGGCCCTCGGTATGGATCCTGAGAAGAGCACCTTCTGGGTGCAATCCGACGTACCGGAGGTCCAGGAACTGACCTGGGTCCTTTCCAACTTCACTCCGATGGGGCTGCTTGAGCGCTGCCACAGCTACAAGGACAAGATAGGCAAGGGCATCGCCGCCAATCACGGCCTGTTTGCCTACCCGGTGTTGATGACCGCGGACATCCTCCTTTTCCAAAGCGAAAAGGTTCCGGTAGGCAAGGATCAGAAGCAGCACGTCGAGGTTGCACGGGATATCGCCATCAAGTTCAACAACCAGTACGGCGACATTTTCACCCTGCCTGAACCGGAAATTGATGACGATGTCGCCACGGTTCCCGGACTCGACGGACAGAAGATGAGCAAGAGCTATGGCAACACCATCGACCTGTTCGCCGAGGACAAGGCACTGCGCAAACAGATCATGCGCATTGTCACCGCACCGATCCCTGTCGAGGACCCGAAAGATCCCGATGCCTGCAATGTCTACAAAATCTTCCGTCTCTTCCTCGATAAGAAAGATGATGCGGCACTGAGGCAAAGATACCAGGCGGGTGGTCTGGCGTTCGGCGATGTCAAACAAGAGCTGTTCGAAACAGTCCGTGACTATTTTGCCCCGCAGTCTGAATACCGCAAAGAGTTGCTTGCCAACCCGGATGGCATCCGCGAAACACTCGCCAAAGGGGCAGAGAAGGCCCGGTGGGCAGCGAGCAAGACGTTGCGCAAGGTACGCAAGAAAACCGGCCTGGCCTACTGACCATCTGGCAACCGGCACAGGATAACGAACCGGATATGTTTAAGAAACTCAGATGGAAAATATTAACACCATGGCTGGACAGTCCGGCCGCAGAGTTGTTCTGTTCGCTTGAAAAGGTTTTCTCCCTTTCCGGCACGCCCGTTGCCAAAGATAAGAAAAGTGTCGTCTTCAAGATCTCCGCGGGAACAAACACCTTCTACGTAAAGCGTTACCATAGAACCAAGGGGAAGCACGTCTGGCTCAGGTTTTCACGAATGAACAAGGAGGCTGAAAACCAGTTGCTTTTCAAGCAGCTCAAAATCCCGGCGGCTGAGATCGTCGCCTACGGCGAAGAGCACATCTTCAACAAAATAGCGCGCGGCGCACTCATAACCCTGGCCGTAGAAAATGCTGTCGACCTGGCCACCACTGCACAAGAAAATCCACGATTAATGCAGAACAGGAGGTGGGCCCGGCAGGTCATCAAGCAGGTTGCCCGTATCGCCCGGACACTCCACGATTACAGATTCTGTCACAACGACCTGAAATGGAGAAACATCCTGGTCACCCAGGACGAGGAGAATCCCCAAGTCTACCTGATCGACTGCCCGGTCGGTCAACGTTGGCCAGCGTTTCTGCTGCCGCGCCGCATCATCAAGGATCTGGCGTGCCTCGACAAGGTAGCCAAATACCAGCTCAGCCGAACGCAGCGACTGTTTTTCTTCAAGGAGTACACGCAGAGGAAACGCCTGATCGCTGCAGACAAAACCATGATCAGGGAGATTCTGTTGTTCTTTCAGGGGCGAGAATGAAGATCGATTCGGGTGTACACTATTAAAGTGCCGGGCCGATGGGCAAATAAAAGTGACACAAAGGGCAACAGATTAACGAGCTATTGCCCTGACCACTGATTTAATTGCATCCTCACCATTTCCTGCCATACTGAAAACTAATGCTGTAGACCTGACAGGAGGCAACCATGTCACAACATCGCAAATGGTATTGCAGTTGTCGAGGTAAACCGCTGGAACTGAGCGTCGTGGAAATTGTCGAAGACGAGCCTGCGGAACCAACCTGCCAGCGCTGCGGAGCATCACCATCTTCGGATCCTCGTCATACGATCACATACAAAGATGAAGAGAACTGGGAAGATTAACCCGGCTCGTCTGACATATCCCGGGTAAAAAGCACAAAGGCCATCGACGGTCTTTTACTCGCCTCCCGTACAACAAACTGGATGCTGTCGAAATGCCAGCCCTCTGCAGTGCGCTGATTCAGCACGTCTTCCAATGATTCATCAGTCACCACGGACAGTTCAACCACTTTGTATCTGATCATGAGCAGACCTCTCACCCGTAAGCTATATCCTTTTACCCTGCCATTTACTTATAGCGCACCCGGGCAAGCCTGGTAAAGAGCTGAGCATCCCGCGCGCCTTAAACCATATTGATAAAGTTTTAACCGATAAGATAAAACGTCTTTTTATCCCGACAATGAATTGTTTTTTTAGAGAAGTTAAATCTTCTGAAATTCCAAATACTTTATCCAAATCCCCACCCAAAATAGCTTGTTTATGTGAAATTTTATATTGACTTCTTTTTAGAACGACGTATCATGTCGCAGAAATTACCACCATGATTTGGTTATTTTTCGCGCATAAGTACCCTTAGCACACTCTTATAATACAGCAATCCCAAAGGCTTAGCTGGACGTTCAAATAAAGACCAAGTGATTGGAATCCTTAAGTTTATAATATGCGGAGCATCACTTGTGACTCCGTAAGTTTATTGCCTTGCAATTACTTTAAGTAGTTATTTCGGAGAAAAACAGGCAAACACCACAGGAATAAGGAGTCACTAACCATGGGACACGGACCAGCAGTAAAACTCGGTAAGGACAACGCCGCCGGGTACAAGACCAAACTCGGCGTTACGATGTTCATCGTCTACACACTGACCTACTTCGGCTTCGTCGTCATCAACGCCGTAAACCCGGCGTTGATGGAAAAAGTCTATTTCGGCCAGACCATTGCCGTGCTCTACGGCTTCTTCCTGATCATCTTCGCATTCGTGCTGGCGATCATCTACAACCACTTCTGTACCGCCGCTGAAGCGCGCCTGAACTGATAGGGGGAACATATCATGGTATATACTCAATCA
>JAFDBW010000045.1 GCA_019313105.1 Deltaproteobacteria bacterium
GTAGGAAATCTGCAAAGTTACGTGTCAACCAGTCGAGTTGTTCAATGAGAGCATGACCGGCCGGGACCAGGTGCAGCATTGCCTGGTGAGAGCGGGCAAACTCCAGGACTTTGTCGAAGGGAACAATATCGTCTCCCCAACCGTGGACTACAGACAATTGCCGTGCGTGAGGCTCCGGCACCGGTTCCGCGTAGCCAGGCATGCCAAAAGCTGGTGCCATAAGAAACAAGCCGACAGGCTGGACAAGCCGAGAGGCCACGGTCACCACGTAGCCTCCCATACTGGAGCCAACCAAAACTAACTGGCCGTCGATAGTCCGGGTTTCCTTGATTAGCCGGGATACTCGCAAATCGGGGTCGGTGGTATCACTGTCATCCCGGCTGATGACCCGGCAACCCAATCTTTCGGCGACCTTGGCCATGGCCCTGATTTTTATTCCCCAGGGTCCGCTTTCACGACCATGAGCAAAAAACACGGTTAAATTCGGCATCCGTTTCTCCCGACAAAAATGATTGCAGACTATATCATGATTTGACGTGCAATCCCACACTGCAGGCAAATATTTATGTCAATTTTGCACATCAGATAAGGCCTCGGAAAGATGGTCCAGGCAAGAGCTTTTCCGGCATCGGGGTAAGGTGTAAAATTATGGTATTGAATCGAGGATCGTACTCAGTTCGACGGCACTGGTGATTGGTGCCCTGCATGAGAACCCCTGGCAAACATAAGCCGCAGCCTGGCCATCAATCATTGTCATGTCCTTTACAAATGGCGCCAGTCCTGAGATCAAGCCAGGGGCTTGCTCCGGCTTGAAAAGAACAACTGTCTGCACCATTTTTCTGCTTCGGATAGCCGAAAGCATCTGATCAGTGGCCGAATCCCCGGGACGGCCAACAATCACAATTTCCCGGGTCGGCCGTAGCAGCCAGTTGGTCGACTGGAGGGCCTGCGTGTAACCAGCGGGATGACGGGAAAGCTCTGCAGACAGGGCATTCAAAAGATTGTCGGCGGCTCCTCTCCATGCGTCATCACCCGTCAGCAGATAAAGACGGGCAAACACCTCGAGGGCGACAGAACCCGCCGCCGGCATGGCGCCATCAAATGTGCTCGCAGGACGCACCAGCAAATCTTCACCATCCACAGGGGTATCGTAAAGACGGCCGCTCTGCGGGTCCTGGAACAAGTCCACCAGTAAACCCGCCAGCCTGACCGCGTGGCCCAGCCATTCTGCATTGAAATCCGCATTATAAAGGTCCAGAAGCCCGCGCACCAAGAAAGCGTAATCTTCAGAGAATGCCGGGATTGCCGCTTCGCCGCACCGGTACCTCCGCCACAGGCGCCCCCGATTATCGCTCATTTCCGACAGGATAAACTCTGCCGCCTTCGCCGCCCTGGCAATAAAATCTTCTTCGTCCAAAACCCTGCCGGCCTCGGCAAAAGCCGTAATCACCATACCGTTCCATGCCGTGATGATCTTATCATCCAGGTGTGGACGAATGCGTTTTGCACGTTCCTTGAAAAGGGTCTCTCGTTCCCATGCAAATCGTTCACTCTGTCCCTCAGAGCTATCTCCCGGTGTCATGTGCAGGATATTTTTACCGGTCAGCTTGCCGGTCGCTTCATCATGGTAATTACCACGCTGAATGACATTGTAGGCCTGGCAGAAAGTTTCTGCCCCATCTCCCAGAAGTTCACATATAGTTTCGATTGACCAAAGGTAGAAAACCCCTTCTTCGCCCTCGGAATCGGCGTCTTCGGCAGAGCAGAAGACCCCTTCTTGAGAGAGCATGTCGCGCAGCAAATAGCTCAGCACCTCTCGAACGGTTCGCACGTAGAGGGAATTGCCGGTGACCTGCCATGCATCCAGGTAGGCTTGTACCAATCCGGCCTGATCGTAAAGCATCTTTTCGAAATGCGGCACCAGCCATCTTCTGTCCGTTGCATAGCGGTGGAAACCAAAACCCAGCTGATCATAAATTCCGCCGTAGCGCATCTGCTGCAACGTCTGCTCAACAATCTTCAGGCAATGCGGGTCATCAGTAACCCGGTAGCGATGCAGAAAAAAGGTCAGGTCATGGGGACGAGGGAATTTTGGCGCATGGCCAAAGCCACCAAACTGACGATCATAGCTCCGCTTCAAGGCATGCTCGGCAGCAACCTGTTGTTCGAGCCCTACAGCGTTTTTTGGCGTAACGTTCTGGTGGTCTTTCAACTTGGCAACGATATCCCGTGCAGCGTTACGCAGAAAATCGGGATCTTCTCGCCACCGGGCAGCCACCCAGGGCAAAAGCTCCATCATGCCGGGACGCCCCTGGCGACCGTACTTGGGCATATAGGTCGCAGCGTAGAAAGGCTGTGCGTCCGGCGTCATAATGATCGTCAGTGGCCAACCACCGCTGCCAGTCAGGCGCTGACAGACCTCCATGTAGACCTGGTCGATATCCGGGCGCTCTTCTCGGTCAACTTTTATGGCAATGTAATGGTCATTCAGAAGGGTGGCGACATCACTATCCTCGAAGCACTCATGGGCCATTACATGGCACCAGTGACAGGTCGAATAGCCGATCGAAAGGAAAACCAGACAGTTCTCAGCCTGCGCACGTTTGAAGACCGGCTCAGCCCACGGATACCAGTCAACCGGATTGTCAACGTGCTGTAACAGGTACGGGCTTTTCTCGGTTTGTAAATGAGTCATAAAGGTTAATGTTTATTATTAATAATCAGCAGAAAGATAATGTTCTTACTTGATTTTTAAAGAGAGCCCAAAAGGAAGCCTCGGGCCAATAGGACCTAACCCGTCTGCAGCGATCGCCCCGAACTGCGCCAGCGCGACATGTGACCTTCCAAAAGCTGAAGATTTTTATAGCCGCGGAATTTAAGAAACATCCTTGCCATCTGCGCTCGCGGACCGTGCTCACAGACAATCACCAAAAGGTCTTCTTTACTGTTGACGACCGCTTCCGCGGCCTTAAGAACCCCGGGCAACGGGGCATGTATCGCCCCGGGGATATGACCTGAGTCATATTCAAAAGTACTCCGGACATCAAGGACGACCGGCGCATCGCCATTTTTCAAAAGCCCGTCGAGTTGTTCAGCTTTCATCTTCACCCTTCTCCGGGAAATCTTCAGGGCTTTCCAGGCTGACCCGGCCGATAAGACCCGCGCGCAGTTCGCGCAACAGCAATTCGGACGTACGCTGCTGATCTAACTGGCCGCCGGCAATCAGGCAGCCGCGACTACGACCAATCCGGTCGACAAGCTCAGAGGCGCTCTCCGGGGCGTCCTGAAACTTATAGCGAGCAGCCAGCGGTTTCGGGTAATGCTTCATCAGGTATTCGGCGGCATACAGGGCGACATCGACATAATCCATCGCCGCGTCACCAATTGCGCCAGTTACAGCGAGGCGATAAGCGCTTTTCTGATTACGGATATCTGGCCACAGCAAGCCGGGGGTATCAGCCAGGTGGATACCGTTGCGCAGATCAATCTGCTGGGGACAGGTTGTGATGGCCGGCTTGTCACCGACTCTGGCAATCTTTCTGCCGGCCAGCGTGTTGATCAGGGTCGATTTGCCGACGTTGGGAATGCCGACCACCATCGCCCGCAAGGTTTTACCCGGCACGCCACGGTTTGGCACCATTCTGCGACACAAGGTTGTAATCTGGCCGACGGTAGACCGCTTTGAGGCTTCAATCGGCAGGGCCTTGACGCCCGCGAGCTGATCAAAGTACGCAACCCAGGATTTTGTGACGGCAGGATCGGCGAGATCACTCTTGTTCAGGACCTTGATGCACGGCTTGTGCCCGCGCAGTTTCTCCAGCAGGGGGTTGGAGCTGGAAACCGGCAGACGCGCATCAAGCACCTCGATGACGATATCGACTTTCGGCATCACCTCGGCAATCTGCCTTTTGGCTTTCGCCATATGTCCCGGGAACCACTCTATGGTCATCAATCAGTATCCTGTCGAAAAAAAGCGCACCCGTCTGACGACCTGGCAAAGGCCTTTACAACCCAGGGGAATCGGAGCTTTGAGATTAATACGACTTGCGGAAAACCGTTTTATGACATTTCGGACATGGCGGGATTCGCGTCGTTTTTGTCATATGCATTTCTGCTTCACAATTCTTGCAAGTCAAGGTTCCGGAGCTGGTTATTTCCCCGGTCTTGTACTCGAGAGATTTTTCAGACCGTTCTGCCAGCTCCGTCAGGGTTTCCGCTGTACTTGTCAGGATGCGGGAAAAGGCGCTCTGGGCACCGGCTGCAAGACGATGGGGTTCAATGGCCTTTTTCACCGCCTCTGTCGCCTTGCCGGCATTCTCCTTCAGGTCACGCCGGACATACTCACCGAGCCTGTCCGCCTGCTCACGTGAGAAATCACCGGCCGAAGAAAGCTCCTCTTTGGCTTTTTTCAGCGCTTCATCGAAGGTCTTCTTACCTTCTTCAAGGAGATCTGCAGTACGTGAAGCCAGCTTTTCATAAAGGCCAATCTCTTCATGTCCATTCTTGTTTTCATTCTGGTCGCTCATGACATCTCTCCTGGAAAAATTATTGATGAATGTTACTGTAAATACTACCACAAAAGAGATGCTTTGATTGACAATCAGGCATCATTTTCAGACCCATGGGCAAAATTATACTGGATGGGTGTCATATCCGGTGCTGTTGAGATAAAGATTTGAAGAAATGCACAGAAGATGTAAAAATAATGCGACCGCGTTGGTTCCCCCCTTATATTACTGGAGGTTAGTATGCAAAAGAGATATATCATGACAGCATTCGGCAAGGACCGGCCGGGGATCGTTGCCGATGTCACACAGGTCCTCTACGAGAGCGGCTGCAATCTCGAAGACACCAGCATGTCAATGCTGTCGGACGAATTTACCATCAACCTGCTATTCTCATCCGGCAACCAGAACATCGAGGCGATTCTCGAGAAGGAATGTGCTGCACTCGAAGATCAGAAGAACATCTCGGCTTTTATTCGACCGATAAAATCCAGTCAGCAAAATATGCAGAAGAGACTTCCTCTTTGCACGATTCACGTTGAAGGCCTCGACCAGGCTGGCATCGTTTACAAAATCAGCAGATATCTATCGGACAATCGACTGAACATCGTCGACCTTAAATCTACGGTAAAAACCACACCGGAAAGTGGTACGGCACTGTATATGATGGATATCCACATTCAGCTGCCGGACTCATCTTCAATCAATTCAATTGAGGACGACATGAACGCCGTTGCCGAGGAGATCAATGTCGACATAACGGTTTCCCCCTGACCCATAGTACTGTGAATAGCGGCGCACAGAAAAGTCCGTCGGGTCAATTCCGGAAGCGGACAACATGATTTTTTTTTGTTAGAATGCATTATATCCATACAGATCAAGTCGTGAGGTGATGCCATGCACCGGGACAACGTTCTCAATGTGCTGCAGCAAACGGAGGAAAAGCGTCGCCGTTTTCTCGAGGCATGGAAGCACGGTGTCGAATACCTCGGGCCGAAGTTCTTTGGCCCTGGCTCGCCTGAAACAGCCCGGAGCAAAGACGAACTCAAACCCTTGCCGGATGTGGTTGACGCCGAATTCGCCGAAGAAAGTGAAGGAGAGGAAGAATTCCTGGCTGCCATGGTGAGCTTCTACGACCCGGCATGGGGAGAGGAACTCGCCGCACGTATCGAGTGTCACAAGTCTCTGAGCGGTCTCACTCTGGACCTCGATCATGAATGTACCGAGATCATCTGTGAGCTCCTGCTGAATCACGAAGGCTGGTAAACTAGCTGCCGATTTTCCTACCGAGCGGCAAATAAGTCCAAAAAGATTAATCTCCTGGCATCTCTGTAACAAAGACAAAACAACCGGTTATAAAAAAATCATTGCGGGAGAGAAAATAAGGGTTCTAAAGAAGGTGAAAGTTATTGAGTCTTAGGGTATAATTATGACAAGCAACGTTGCTGACAACGTCCACCCCTCACAAGGAGGTCGCGCCTATCGATAAAGAACCTGATCATTGCGAAAATTTTCAAACAGACCGGCATCAAACGCCGGATTAACCCGTGATTAGGGTAAGAAGATAGGTAAAAAAAGGCCTGCGCACAAAGTGGCAGGCCTTTCACTTTTACTGGCTCGCTTGTCCCCTACTCTTTCCGCTGCACATCTACTTCACTCAGAGGCTGCGGTACATTTCTTCTCCAAACAAAAAAGAGATAATTTCCACACCATTTCCGCCCTTCATTTTGTGGATTCCATAGGCGGGCACTTTTTTAGCCCATAGGCCCTTGCCGAGCAAAGCAATCAGCAGGACCGATTTCAACCCTGATCTTCAATCCCGGCTGCATGACCACAGCGGAACGGATAAAGAGACCCTTGTGGTTGATGTCATTCGCAAAGCCTAACTTCTCAGCATTGTCAAACCAAATTTCAGGGCAAACCGTTTAAAATGACGTTTTTAGATGCGGCCTTCTTCCATAATGATTTGATATCAACCGGTGATTAACTGGCCGAATATTTAGCACGCCGCTCTTGCAGAATTTTGGCATGCCGACTTTCTTCACCGGCCAACCAGTCGAAGGCTTCCCTGCCGTCGTCCGACTGGGCAAGGCTGCTGGCTTTTGCAAAATATTCGGCAAACTTTACTTCTGCCTCTATGGCCATATCGAGCGCCTGGAGGTCGGCATTCTGAGTATTCAGAACCGCTTCCAGACATTCCGCATCGGGGAATATCTGGTCATCGGCGAAACGGTTGAGATATTGCAGGAACTCTTCTTCGCAATCGGCACATGAGCCATCCTGGTATCTCGATTCCACCTGGTTCCAACGTCTCAGGTGCTCAACTTCGTCCTGGGCACGCCCGGTGAAGATGTCTTTCAATGACGGGTCAGAGGCGCGTTCAGACATGGTGGAATAAAAACGATGACCATTCTTCTCAACTTCCTTCGCCGCCCTGATGACCTCAAAGCCACTGAAGTGCTTGATACCACTCATAAAATAATCCTTTCTTTCAGTTAAGGATTCTTGTAACCCAGGCCAACCGAACTGTCAATTGCCAAAAAGGTTTTTCAAAGAATCCCGCAACAGCTTGTTCGTCGGATTGTCGACAGGTGCGTCTTCCTGACCGGTCTGTTCCTGGGCTTCATTCGGTGCAGCAGGTTCCGAGGTTTTGAATAATTTGTCAAGATGACGGCCCAGTTCCTTGCCAAGGACTTCCGACGCCTGCCTTTGAAGCCCCTTCGGGTCCAGGCCGAACTTCGGCGAAGTATAACTGCCGGAGACAAGCAACGGCACCTGACTCCAGCCATCCTTGTCTGTAAGATACCTTGTCAATTTCCCACCGGAATCAAGTCGAGCCGCAAGTTGTGGACTTAAACGGGTATCCATCGACAGGTTCATGGTGCCATCCAGACCGATCGATCCTTTGGGGAAGAGCTTTAGCTCGTCACTGAGAAGACTGCTGTCGATGTGCAATTTACCATCGATGATCTTGATATCGCCCTGGAAATTTTTAAAGCGGATTTCATCCTTATTTGTAAGTTGCAGGAAGGAGGCGAAGCCTTTGACCAGCCCCGGGCTGACCACGCGACCGTCGGCAAGCAGCAGATCACCCTGTCCGTTGAGTTGCTTGCTCATAGTCTGCCAACGGGTACCCCGGCCCTTGATGCTAAAGTTCAGGTCCATGGCGCCGAGCAGAGCACCGGCAGCTTTGGGGATAAACGCTGTCAACAGGGGGTCGGCCTGGATCGTCTTGATAGCGAGGTCAGCGTTATAGGTCAGTCCTTTTGTACCAAGATTCACCTGTGCCGTATTGGAGAACGAGCCTCCAGCCAAGTTACCGTCCATCTGGCTGATTGTCAGGACATTGTCCTTTAATTGGTATCTGGCAATAAAATTATCGATCGACAAGCCTTTATAAAGGGTCCTGCCGATGCTGATTTTACCGCTGGCCTGAAGCGGAATGTCAAAAGGACCGATTTCTTCGTCCTTGGCCACTGATGGCTGTCCTTTGCCGACAGCAACAGCTGCCCCGGCTCCCCCACCCGCCCTCAGCAAGGGATCGAGCTGGAAATTTTCCGAGGTGGCATCAGCCCTGGCGATAATCGTCTTGCCAAACAGGTTGCTGGCGCTCATGGCAATACTGGCCCGGTTCTCACCCAAGCGCATTTCAAGTCCTTCAGAAACCAGCTGATCATCAGCAAACTTGAGCAGTCCGAAAACCGCCGGACGCTGACCATTTGCCGTCACCTGGACATCGTCCAGGGTGATAACAGCCTTGCGGAGCAGCTTGAGCGGATTATCCAGGACTCCTGCCAGCTGTGCATCGAGCTTGACGATCCCGGAAGGATCCAGATCCTTGCCCCCCGATACCAGGCCGGGAGGCAAGCTTTTCATTGCCTGTTTCAGCTCGAGGCCCGGTACAGTCAGTTGTAATGCAAGGCCAGGTTTCGCGAAAAGACTATCGATCTTGCCGGATAGTTCAGCGACCAGGCCGTTGTAATCAACATGCCCGCGACGCAGATTCAAAACCCCGGATTTCAAACCAACAGACAGATCATAAGCAACTTCAATTTCGGCATTTTTCAGGGGTGCATCAGGCAGAGCATCGAGGATCAAGTCAAGTTCTGTTAATTTCAAGGTTCCGTCCGCAGAGATATCTTCAAGGCCCCCCGAGATGTTTACTTCGAGATTGACCTTCAGACCTTCCAGCTTGCCCGGTACAGCATCGTTGAAATATGGCCTGAATGCCAGGGCATCAAAGTCTACGACTTTGACCTTGAAATCTCCCACGGGACCGATGAGACTGACGGAGCCATCAACCTCAAAACGCGCCTGATTGATCCTGCCCTTGAGCGTAACGGGCACAGAGCCGTCCAGAGTAATGCCTTTTGCGGCAACTTGCAGATCGCTGATTTCGATAGTATGTGGAGTTTTCCCTGTGAGCGTATGGTCGATAAGAACCAGGCTGCCATCCTCGATACTGACTTGCGAAACCAACAGGCCGATCGGTGTTGTCTCCGATTCCCCTTGATTATGATCTTTTGCGGCTTTTTTATCACTCCTGCCAACGATGTCATCAAAACTGAATTGGCCATTGGCCAAACGAACAACTCTGATTCTGGGAGATTCGACCCTGACCTCGTCAATCACCACTTTCATGGCCAACAGGGGTAAAAGCTGGTACTTGAGACGAACCAGTTTCGTGCCGACGAAAACCTCCTGACCGTCTTTCTCATAAACCTTGAGGTCGTTCAGTTCGATCCCCGAAAACAAGCTGACACTGATATCGCCGAGTTCAACCTTGCGCTGCAATGCTTCCTCGGCAATTGGCAACACAGTCTGCTTGACACGCTCTGGTGTAATCAGAACCTTGGCCAGCACAACCAGGCAGAGAACAAGCACCACAACGACTACGGCGACAACAGCGAGTATTTTGGTGAACTTTTTCATTATGTACCTCTAAATGACAGGGGCCAGACATTAGAAATTGGAGGAAATTTTATCACTTTGATGGCAACGGGTCATCCATCTGGTTGACCAACAGCACCTCAAGCCACTGCTCCCTGGTGACCGGCTGCACGGACAGGCGGTTACCCTTTCGCAAAACATCCATCCCCGACAAGACAGGATGCCTGCGGAGATCGTCCCGGGTCAACGGATAAGGAAGGTGACAAAGGTATTGTACATCCACCACAAACCAGATCGGCTTCTCATTGGACGCTTTCGGGTCAAAATGTTTTTCACGTGGGTCCAGGGCGGTCAGGTCGGGATACCCTTCGCAGACAACCCTGGCCAGGCCAACAATTGCCGGCTCTTTGCAGTTGCTGTGATAGAACAGAACCCCATCACCGACCTTGATCTGATCACGCAGAAAGTTGCGCGCCTGGTAGTTGCGCACACCATCCCAACGGTCTGTACTGTCGGGACGTGCTTTCAGATCATCAATCGAGAAACAATCCGGTTCGGATTTCATCAGCCAGTAGTTCATCGTTAACACCAGGGGCTGGAGGTTGGGAGCTGGGGACTGAGGAACACATCGAACACACAGTCCCCAGTCTCCAGTCCCCAGCAGTTTTTTTGCAGCTTTTTTGACCTCTGTCAAAGTGAGTTGCCATAGAATAGGATAGGATCGCAACAACTTCACTCACCGAACCAATTATAACAAATCAACGAGTTGAAGCTGCTAGGAATTATACATAAAGCTGTTAAAGTTGTTGTGATTTGCACAACAGAAGCAACAATTACAACCTAAACGAAAA
>JAFDBW010000046.1 GCA_019313105.1 Deltaproteobacteria bacterium
AATCACAATATCGCCATGAGACGCACTGATGGAGCGATCGACCACCAACACATCTCCGGGAAAGATTCCGGCCTCTATCATTGAGTCCCCTTGGGCACGGACAAAGTAGGTGGCAGCGGGATGTTGGATACAAAGTTCATTGAGGTCCAGCTTGCGCTCGCAATAATCAGTGGCTGGACTAGGGAATCCGGCTGGGACAGCATCAGCGAACAAAGGGATACCAAGCTTTTCGAACTCACCGCTCTCGCCAATACTTGAAACCATCATTTTATCTCCTTGGTTTTTCACCAATCATTATCAATGTTGTTGTCAGTTTATGTCACTACACAAAAAATGGCCATCGGCTATTAAGCCGCATGACCCTTTTATAAGAGGAATAACCCTTTCGGACAAATCCCAGCTTTAGTCAGAAAGCTGGGGTGTCGTAAGGCTAACCTTTCCCTGGAAATTGGAGTAAACTTGGGCATGTTTATGCACATCTCTTCAGCTAAAGAGACGACGGCATCATTCGATTCCGACCAACGCCTTGATATATTGCACCCTCTCGTAATCTCGTGGATCTTTACTTCGAGCCTGGCTCAATTGCCCACGAAAGTCCTCTGGGCTCTGAAAGCCGTGAACCTGCATCCACTCCTGAAGTTGGTCGAGGATCAAGCCAATCTGGCCAAGTCCGTTCCGGTAAAGAGTTGAGCAAACCTGGACGACGGATGCCCCGGCCAGGAGCTGCTTGATCATGTCACGCCCATCGTGCACTCCGGTGGTTGCTGCCAGGTCGCACGCCACTCGGCCAGCCAGCAGAGAAATCCAGCGTAACGAAACGTGGAGTTCTTCCGACGTGCTGTATGGGTTGCCTCCGGAAATTTGACGTTTGTCGACATCAATGTCAAAGCGATAAAACCGGTTGAACAACACCAGTGCATCAGCTCCCTGCCATGTGACATTCTGGTCACTTTCTCCCGGACCACACCAGCCGACCGTAAAAGGTGGCCCTGCCATCCGGTCATTACCGATCTGTTTCGCGAAGTGAGCAAATGATGAGATGTATGGCCCGACCTTTAAGGCAATAGGCAGCTTCACCTTGGCACGCACTGCAGAGAGAATCTTAAGATAGCGTTCTTCAACGGCAACACTGCTGATGGCAGGGTCATTCGGCAGGAAACCGATATTTAACTCAAGGCCATCAGCACCTGCATCAGCAAGTTTCCCGGCATATTCGGTCCAACGCTCGGCTGTGACACAATTCACGCTGGCGATAATCGGTACGGATACGGCCGCTTTGGCATCTTTTACCAACTGCAGATACTCCCTGGGTCCGAAGGATTGGCCAAAGCCGTGCAGGTAATCGTAGGCTTCGGTGTGTCCCGAATGCTGCGATTGATCAGCCAGCTCATCTATTTCGGCGTCTATCTGCTCCTGAAATAATGATTTCAGAACGATCGCTCCGGCACCTGCTTCGGCCGCCTGCTGAACGCCATGCAACGTTTTGGTGAGTCCGCAGCTAGCAACGACAAGGGGGTTTTTCAGTTCCAGCCCCATGTATTTTGTATTGAGATTGCTCATCATCAAACTCCTCTGGTGAACCGCAGGCTGAGATCGTCGAGGTTGCAGCAATGACGATCGGCGCTGTCAAATAAGACAGGTGAAGGCCTATTTTTTATGAAAGTTTAACACAGGGGCTGAGATTTATAATATCCGGGGCAGACATAACCTGGTATACATCAACGCCTGACAAGAAAGCCCTTCAAACAAAACGCCGATCTTTGCCATGACCGTTTTGCAAGATCTTGCTTCATCGCCCTCCGACAGATCCATCGCGTCTTGCATCGGCCCCACCGAGGTAGCGTCTTTTTCCATTCAGCTTGATCACATGAATAATCGAGAGTCCGCTGGCCTGCTCGACAATGCCGACGTCATGGCCTTTGTCAGCCAAGGCCTTGGCCAATGCGTCGACATCATAATCCAGGGTGGTTCCGGGGATCGGTTGCTCTAATTCGGTCCTGCCGTTGCGATTCATATAATGCGGCAGATTGATGGCCTGTTGGGGATCAAGGCCAAAATCAAGGATGTTCATAATCGATTGGGCGGTATAGCCGATAATGCGTGAGCCACCGGGCGACCCGGTGACCAGAACGACTTTGCCTGCCGCATCGAGAACGATCGTCGGTGACATCGAACTGCGCGGACGTTTGTTCGGCTCGACCCGGTTGGCAATCGGCAGACCATCGGCATCTTCGTATGCGAAGGAAAAATCCGTCAGCTGATTATTCAGCAGGAAGCCGCGGACCATGACCCCGTTGCCGAAAGCACCTTCAATCGACGTGGTCATGGCGAGGGCATTGCCGTAGCGGTCGATGATCGAGATATGGCTGGTGCCACTCTCCTTGACGGTCCTGTCCGGAGCGCTGGAATCAAACCGGGACGGCGGGTCGCCGGGTAACGCCGTGCCCATATCGGTTGCCGTTATGCGCACGGCACGTTCCGCAAAATAAGCCTCATCCAACAGGCCTTTTACCGGGACCGTTATAAAGTCGCTGTCGGCAAGGTACCTGTTGCGATCGGCAAAGGCAAGTCGACCGACCTGGGTGAACAGGTGCACTGTTTTAACATCCAGGGGCCCTGCCCCGATAAGCTCAGGCCGTTTCTGCATCATGCCGAGCATTTGGCCGACCGCGAGGCCACCGGAGGAGGGCGGACCCATCCCGCACACCTGATAGGTACGATAATCGATGCAAACCGGTTCGCGTTCAACCACCCGGTAGTTCAGCAGATCATCGACGGTCATATCGCCGGGGAGATTCGCATCACCCTGCACGGCGGCAGCGATCTCTTCAGCCACCGGACCCTGGTAAAAACCGGACGCGCCAAAACGGGCAAGGTCGCCGAGCGTCTCCGCATAGGCCTGGTTGCGCATCAGTGTCCCAGCCGGTTTGGCGGTGCAATCCTGTTTGACGGCAAAGTAATCGAAGGCATCAGGATCACGAAAGAAAACCCGATCTTTATCGGCACACGACGGGTTTCGACTGAGCAGGGAGGCCACCTGTGAGCTGGTGCGTTCGGTTAGGGGAAAGCCACTTTGGGCCAGAATTATGGCCGGGACAAAAAGGCGCTGCCAGGGCAGCTTGCCAAAGCGCTGATGCATGTATTCCATCAACTTCGGAATGCCCGGGACACCGACCGCAAGACCGCTCTGCCAGGCATTAACAAAGTCGAGGGGAGTCCCATCCTCGCCGAAGAAACGGTTTTTACCCGCAGCTGCAGGAGCTTGTTCCCGTGCATCTATGGTTGTCAACTGGCCGGTCGCGGCGTTGTAATAGACGATGAACGCGCCGCCGCCAATACCGCTTGACTGAGGCTCGACCAGACCGAGCACCGCCTGGACGGCGATCATTGCGTCAATCGCTGTGCCACCAAACTGGACAATCTTTGTCCCCGCCTCGGTGGCGAGAGGGTGGGCGGTCACCACCATTGCGCGCTCAGATGTCACGGCCGCAGGCAATGCCGAATTGGCCCTAGCCGAGGGAAGATTGGCCAAGAGAAGCAGTCCGAGTGGCAGAAGAAATAACCTGAACATCATACCCTGTCGTCTTTCTTTGCAACCTTTTCTCAGTTTTGTGTCCTTGCCCGTGTTTGGGGACACTTTACTTTGAGTGTCCCCAAACACGGGTTCTGGTCCATAAAATGAAATTCAAAGCCGGCAAAACGAAAATTCGGCTAACGCCTCAAACAATTCGCCCTGCTGATCGACGTTCATCATTCGCTTCCGGCTGCGGCACACGGGACGGGACGACCCGCCGGTTCTGGTTTTTAGAATCAGATTCAAAACCGGCCGTACGCAAACGGTCAAAACAAACACTCAAAGGAGAGTGTCCCCGGCCCCGTTGCGGTTCATGCAAGTCGTGGCGCAGCAGCAAAATACTGATAACATCATGTTTATAAATATAATAAACTTTAAAGCCGTTACATAACGAACCGTAAAAAAAAATTCTTTCCGCAGCCTTTTGTCAAGTTTTGCAGCGCAACAAACGAATCATGATGGAGAATATAGGCTATGAACGCTGACCAGCTTTACCACATCGGCTTTGGCAAGTCTGACCTTGGCGCAAACCCACCGATCGCCGCCCTGCTCTGTGGCGATCCCGAGCGGGCTCGCGTTATCGCCCAAGAAACCGACGGCGTACGCTACATCAAACCGCTGAGCGAGAACCGCGGCCTCAACAGCTACCTTTGCGAGCGGCCCGACGGGAAGCGCTTCTGTTCGATGACCACAGGGATGGGCGGTGCAAGTTTGAGCATAGTCGCCAACGAGGCGTTCCAGGTCGGCATTCGACGCATGATTCGAGTCGGGACCTGCGGCTCCATTCAGGACCATATTTGCTCTGGCAGCGTGGCCATTGCCAGCGCAGCCGTGTGCTATCAGGGTGCCGCCGACGATATAGCGCCACCGCAGTTCCCTGCTGTGTGTGACCCGTTCCTGACGGTCAGGTTAGCGCATTGCGCCGCCGAACTAGGGGTAGAGCACCACGTTTGTATCTGTGCGAGCACGGACACCTTCTACGAAGGACAAGAACGTGTTTCCGGGGCCAACCCAACCCTGCTCAAGCGACACAGAGGATTGATCGAGGAATTGCGGTCGCTCAATGTCGGCTTTTTTGAAATGGAAACGGCCACCCTCGCCAAAATGGGGGCCGTCTATGGTTTCGAGGCAGGATCTGTGTGCGCGGTCATCGCCGACCGCTCCGAGAGCGAAATGCCGAAGCTGGAACTAAAAGCCCAGGCGGTCGACGATGCGGTCCAGGTTGCGCTAAGAAGCCTTGCTTAATCAAGCGAAACCTTAAGGGATGGGCGGGTTTGGGGACACCCGGATCAACATAATTGCAGGGCAGCAGATAGACCCTTCCACAACGACGGATGAATCTCTGATAAAGCCCCTTGTTTAAAGCCTGCTCTGGTTCCCCTGGAAAAAGAGAATTGCCACCGGGTGTGGGTGAAGATAACTGTTATTTAAGGTCTCGACGTTCGTCTTGCTTGCTAAAAACGAGGGATGTGCAGATTGCAGCCGTTTCTTGGCAGAAATGATTGCGTCCAGGACAAGATCAACCGTCGCATCATCGATGTCAGCGGAAGTGATAAGCAAGGTCTCTAGCGAAAGGGTCTCTATGTCGGCATCCAGGTCAGCATAGGTCCCGGCAGGCAAAACCTGGGAGGTAAAGCCCGAATTTGAACCTATCAAGATGCTGACATTGGCCCCATTAATTCCAACGATATCCATTTGATCACTCGCCAGGCCACGGTCAAGTCTTGCATCGGGATGCATGCCGACATGAAGCATAGCCTGAACAGAACCATTCTGCAGAGCGATAAAGTCCTGTGAATGAACTGAGGGGAGGCTCTGATACAGGCTGAAACTGTCTTTTTGCCAGCCTTCCAAAGCCATGAGCTCTTTGAAAATCAGCCTCTGGAGGCTGAACGGGGCCCCGTTGTTTACCCTTTTACCCGCCAGATCGCTTAACCTTGAGATCTTCGCATCACTGCGCACAATCAACGATACCGGCTCACGATACAACGGCATCAGCAAACGCAGTTGATCGTAATTGAGGGAAACAAATCGAAACAGACCTGCTTTATGGAAGGCATCATAGATGACCTTTGAGTTAACGAGAGCCATATCGAGTGATCCGGCCTGAACATTTGTCAGATTGTCAGTATAGTTATCTGAAGGGACCGGCCGACAACTGACCTCTTGATCAAACCTGACAATGGAATGACAAACACTTTTCCCGGCAAAATAAGAAAAGGAGCCCACCTTACCGGTGCCTATAAGTAGCTCGTAGGCATATGCAGAGAAGGGAGATAGGCTGGAAATGATAAACGTAAAGAGAAAAAGCATGATAAGAACAGATACTTTTTGCATGCACGCCCCCTTTTATGATCCTTTTCGCACCCCGACTTCGGGCTGAAGAGACTTCATCATCTGCGAGTTTATGTGTAGTTCCTAATTCTACTACAATTGTGCAACATATGAAGTATGCGAGATCGCTTTTTCAAATGGTGACCAAGCAAGGACATTCGTGGGACACCCAACGTAATGACCCAAGCCCAGGTTTCTCGCCGACAACCGCATCACGCATTGCAAATTTTATATCACTGTCCCCCACCCAAAAAACAAAAAGAGGTCACGAGAAAATCGCAACCTCTTGCTTGAATAAAGCTTAGACAAACTCTGCTTTGAGATTTGGCCGCCCGTTTCAATCCCGGTATTCATCTGAAAAGCTAGGATCTAAAATCAACCCCCATCCAGCATTCACCCGATCCCGCCAAGCACCTAATCCTCGCCCTTCTCCTTGCCTCCCGCCTTCGGTGCATGGGCCAGAATTCGATCCGCCAGGCGGCTGAACGGCAGGCTCTGTATCCAGACCCGGCCATGACCACTGAGGGTGGCGAGGAACAAGCCTTCGCCGCCGAAGAACATGCTCTTCAAGTTGCCGGCCCGCTCGATGTTGTAGTCGACGGTCGACTCGAAAGCGACCAGGCAGCCGGTATCGACGCGCAGCGTTTCGCCCTGCAGCTGGCGCTCGACAATGGTGCCGCTGGCATGGACGAAGACCATGCCGTCCCCCTGCAGGCGCTGCAGGATAAACCCCTCGCCGCCGAAGAAGCCGGCACCGAGCCGGCGTTGGAAGGCTATACCCACCCGGGTGCCGGAGGCGGCACAGAGGAAGGCGTCTTTCTGGCAGAGGATCTCGCCACCCATCCTGCCCAGGTCCATCGGGATGATCTTGCCGGGATAGGGCGCGGCGAAGGCGACATGGCGCTTGACGCCGCCCTGGTTGCTGAAGTGGGTCATGAAGATCGACTCGCCGGTCAGGGCGCGCTTGCCGGCACCGAACAGCTTGCCCATGAACCCAGACTCGGCTTCGGAGCCGTCACCCATGCGGGCCTCGAAGACGATATCGGACTCCATGTAGTTCATCGCCCCGGCCTCGGCGATCACCGTCTCGCCGGGATCAAGCTCGACCTGGACCATTTGCATATCGTCACCGATAATGGTGTAATCAACCTCGTGGCATTTCATGATTCAACCTCCGTGGCGCTTCGCGCGAGGTGTGAGGCACTAAAAACCTGTGCGCTGCTGCGCTTCGTGACATTTAACCTTTGGCAAACAGGAACAACCCCGCCACCCCGCTGGCCGCCCCACCGATATACCGATACATCACCTCGTCGGGCAGCGAACCGGAGATCGTCGACGTCAACTGCGAGGTCACGGTTTCTGAAATCTGGTAACCCCAGTAGGCGAGGCCGACACCGATGACGAGCAGGGCTAGACCTATAGCTTTGTTCATGTTTAAACCTTTCGAAATATGTGATGTGTGGATCATGGTTCGTGGAAATTTCAACACCTGAGGCGCGCAGTGCGAGATGCGAAAAAACGCAGACCCTTAAGCTTTTCACCTCACGCCCGTTCGCTCTGCTCACTCAAGGTGCAAAGGCGCAAAGGCGCAAAGGCGCAGAGCTTATCACTTTATTTATAAACAACGAAATGATTCTCTTTGCGTCTTTGCGTTAAACCGGTTTATCGGTTTTCGCACTTCGCACTTCCTGCTTTTATTCAATCATGATCCCCGATTCTTTCAACCTGGCTTTGATACGGTCGAGCAGCTCCTGCTCAAAAGTCTCATTCCACAGTCGCACGAACTGCTGGCTTTCAGCGGCAATCATGCCGCTGACCCGGATCGACTTGCGGGCGACTTAGGTCTGGTAAAAAGACAACAGCTGGTGAATCTCGTCGGCCGTATAGTAGCGCCGGTAGATCGGCACCAGGGCATCGAGCAGGCGCTGGTGCTCGCTGTCGGCGAGGGCCTGCATCTCCTTTTCAATCAGCTTGGCGGCGTCCTCGGCCGACACATTTTGCGCGGTCAACACCGCGCCGAGCTGGTTGGTGTAATTATCCTGCACGTTGGTCATGATTCGTTCGGTGAGGCTCAGCCGGACCAGCTGTTCCGCCTCGTGGAGCTTCTCGGCCTCGCTGGTTGGCACCGATGCAGCGCCGGCAAGGCTGACTGACAGCGTCATTGCGAGCAATATAATTATCAACAAACGCATGAGATTGATCCTTTCTGCAGGTTAATATTCGAGGTGAGAGGTGCGAATAAATTCATTCAGCCAGCCCCCAGCCTCCAGTCCCCAGCCCCCGCCCTTACGTCTTCGCCCTCTCATACTGCACCGGCCAGGGATGATCGGCCTTGAGTTCGGCGGCGACATGGATCGGCCAGTAGGGGTCGCGCAGCAGCTCGCGGGCGAGCAGGACGACGTCAGCAGAGCCGGTGGCAAGGATCTGCTCGGCCTGCACCGCAGCCGTGATCAGCCC
>JAFDBW010000047.1 GCA_019313105.1 Deltaproteobacteria bacterium
ATGAAGATCATCATGATTCCCAGGGCCGAGAGTTTGCCCCACAGGCCGTCTTCGGCAAAGTGAAGGATTTGAACCGCGAGGACTTCCGTGCCGGGTCGTGACAGGACAACCGAGAGTGTGAGTTCGCGCAGGAACATGGTCGCCATGAGGATCCATCCAGACACCATCCCCGGAATCAAAAGAGGAATCACGATACGACGCAAAGTATAGAATGGACTTGCACCGCAGACACGGGAAGATTCCTCAAGATGACTGTGGATTTGCACGAAGGCACTGGAAATCGGCCTGATCCCGTAAGGAAGATAGGTGGCAATGTACCCGATCAGGAGTGCCGTGATGGTCCCGTACAAAGGTGTTCGCACAAAAAACCACATAAAACCGACGCCGATGACGATACCGGGAAATGAAAACGACAGAAAACTGAGCGATTCGAGAATCCCGGATGCTGTCGAACGGATTTTGACAATGACGTATGAGACAAAAATCGACAGAATCGTTCCTAAGGTTGCCCCGACGACCCCAAGGAACAGGCTGTTTTTCAGCGAGAGCAAAGAGATCGGGTCGGCAAGGACCTCGCCCCAGTTTTCCCAGGACATCATTGAAAAGGCCCTGCTACTGGGGGGCATCGAGTAGGGCAGCATGGATGTGTAAAAAAGGACCAGGACCGGGAGAAGTATAAGAATAAAGGAGAGCAAGCCAACGATAACGAATACCGGGTATTTTGCTTTTTTCAGTTTGATCAGGGTCGGTTTGAAACCGCGGCTGGAAATCGTCACGAACTTTCCACTTTCAGAGGTCAGGTAACGATAGATGTAGATTAACGTGATCGATGCCGCCAGCGCGCTCATGCCGATTGCTGCTGCCTTGCCAAAATCAGCAGCAAAGCCGCTCGAAATATTTCGGTAAATATGAGTCGATAAAACATAAATGCGTCCCGGCATGCCAATCACCGATGGCACGGCGAAAGAAGCAAGACTGCGCACCACCACCAGGATGGCCGACGCCAGTATCGCGGGTCGGAGGACAGGCAGAGTCACCTTAAACAGAGTCCTTAAATTAGAGGCTCCGCACACTTTTGAAGATTCCTCCAGAGATACGTCGAATGCACTCATGGCGGGTGCAATAATCAGGTAGGCAATCGGCAGATCAAGCAGCCCTTCGACCAGCACCATCCCCGGCAGAGAATAGATGTTGAAGACGGCACTTTTGAGCTCGAATAGGTTCATGAACAATTTGTTCAGGATGCCATTGCTCGGATTCAACAGTAGCGCCCAACTGACAGAAAACAGGATGTGCGGGATCATCATCGGGATAATCGAAATGATCTTGAAAATAAATTTAAAGGGGAGATCCGTTCTTGTATTTACATAGGCCAGAAATAGCGCCAGAAGCGTCGCCAGAATCGCTGATCCGCAGGTGAAAACAACGGTGTTCCAGAGGATGTCGGCGAAATCCGGGTCGGTGTATGCCTCGATGTATTTGCTGAGGGTAAATTGGCCAAACGAGACGAAGTCTTTTGAAAAACTGCCCAGCAGGAGCATGATGACGGGGCACAAAGTCAGGAAACCAACGATGATGATCAAGGTTGTGGTCAGGGTTGGTTTTTTAAACATGACGCCCTCTATGCCGAAAGCAGGAAACAGTGGTCCGGGTCGAACGCAATGCTGATGGTGTCTCCTTCGCCGATATTTGCCGTAGGTTCGATGGTGGTGGTCAATAATGTTTCGCCGATCCGGATCTCGCCTTCGTAGGCTTCGCCAATGAATATCAGGGTCTCCATCTTGCCTTTGAAGACATTGTGCCCATGTGTGACCTGCTCCGGAGCCAACTGGATAAATTCAGGACGGATGCAGAGCATGGCGTCCTGCCCTGTTGCGATGCCCTGACCGTTGAGAGCGACGATGGAGCCGATTTCGCTCGAGAAAACAGCATGATCCCCTTGTTGTTCTGAGACCTTGCCCTTGATCAGGTTGGCCCGGCCAATAAAGTCAGCGACGAATTTGTGATCTGAATGAAAATAAATCTTCTTCGGATCGCCGATCTCGATAATCTTACCTGCGCGCATGACGGCAATCAGGTCGGAAAGCGCCAGGGCCTCTATCCGATCATGGGTCACGTAAACCGCCGTAATCTTCAATTCGCTGAGAAAACTTCTCAACTCCTTGCGGGTCTCTTCCCGAAGTTTTGCATCAAGATTGCTAAGCGGTTCGTCGAAAAGGATGACCTTCGGCTCGGCGACGAGGGCTCGTGCCAGGGCGACCCTTTGTTGCTGACCGCCGCTCAGCTTGGTAGCCGGCCGGTTTTCAAAGCCATCCAGTTGCACGAAGCTGAGTGCTTTGCCAACCTTTTTCCGGATCTCATCCTGAGTTGTTTTGCTGGTTTGCAGGGGATAGGCAACGTTATCGAAAACATTCATGTGCGGCCAAATGGCATAGGTTTGGAAAACCATGCCAAGCCCTCTGCTCTCCGGTGCCACAAAAACCTTTTTTGCGCTGGAACAGACCAACTCATCACCAATATAGATTTCTCCGCCATCCGGGACTTCCAGTCCGACGATACAGCGGAGCAAGGTGGTTTTGCCACAACCGCTTGGCCCCAGTAATGTGAAAATTTTATTTGCAGGGATTGTCAGGTCAATATTGTCGAGGGCCTTGATCTGTTTGCCTTCGGAATAGTAGTTCCTGGTCAGGCCGTGAATGCGGATTTCCATAGATCCTCTATTTAGCATGCGGGGCCAGGTTAACCTGGCCCCGGTGTCAACATCGGATGCCTTGTGTGAACTCAGCTGCCGTAGAAAATCGCCTGGAATTTTTTGCCCCAGTCACGGATCTCCTCGTCGGAAAGCTCGCGAATCGGCACAACCTTGGCTTTGCTGATTCCATCAATTGGCGGGAATACTCCGGGGGCCAGGACATATTCGCCGACCTTGTCAGCCAGTAGTTGCATGGCGTTCTTTGTCAACCAGTAGTCGACAAAGACTTTTGCGGCTTCCGGGTTTTTGGCGTTGGCGGCAACGGCGATGGCCCGTGGTGTACCGAGCAGGGTTTCGACCTTTGCCCAATCGAGTGGTGCCGGTGCCTTGGTAATGATGTACTTCGGCATTGAGATGCCAACTAATTTCTCGCCACTCTCGATCGGCGCCGGGGTCGGACCGAAAGACTTGACAAACATTGGCTTGTTGGCTGCGAGCCCTTTGACGAAGGCCATCCAGGCATCATCACTGGCGAAGATTTTGGCCTCTTTCAAACCGACCAGCCAGGAAATGGTTGTGGCATGCGACGCCGGGTCGGGCATGACGATTTTATCATACCATTTCGGGTCGGTGAGATCTTCGTAGCGAGTAGGTACGTCTTCGGCTTTGACCAGTTCCTTGTTGTATATGGGGGCAACGTACTCGATACCGAATTGGGTGATTGTGTCATCTGCCTGGGCCCAGTCAGGGTACCCCGCAGCGGATGGTGATTTGTAAGGGGCTAACACGCCTTTTTCCTTGAGCATCTGAATGATTGGCAATGGCCCCTGAAGAACATCCGCCTGAAGCTTGCCGGCCGAAAATTCAGTCAGCACCGTCGCCAGATATTTAGAGGTTGAGATCCGGGTGTAGATCCCTTCAATTTTGTGGTTGGCATTGAAGTTATCCATAATCGGTTCGATTGCCGTGATGTTCGCGTAAAAATTCACTTTTCCTTCTGCTTCGGCTTTTTTTAAGTCAGCAGCCGATGCACTGGAAACCATGATGAAAGCCAGTAACAAGACGATTAAGTTCTTCATGCCATACGCTCCTTTGCTCGAATTCAGGTTGAAGGGTTTAAAGGAATCAGCCCACCGGCAACGCGTGGTCGTTCATGGGATATCCCACTGTAGTCTTTCCACATTCACTATTCTATCAGGTAAAAATCCTTATAAAAGATTGTGGCGACAAATTTATCTGTTCTCATACAAGGTATTGTTATATTTCAATTTTAATGTTTTGTCTCTCGCTCATGGTATAATTTAAAAATTATTGTTGGCCTAGGTTCTTTTGGCTGTTTGGGGTTAGGACATGTTCTTTGACTCGCCACTGTTCGGTAGCTACGAATTAGACCTCCTGATCAAATTGTTCTTTGCCGCTGTTGCCGGCGGACTGGTCGGGCTTGAACGGGAAAGGCATGGCCGACCGGCCGGTCTGCGGACCAACATCCTGGTCTCCGTAGGTGCTTGTGCCATGATGATCATCTCCGAAGCTTTTTACCTCAAGTACGGCATGCTGGATGTCGAGTCCGCGGTTCGTTTCGACCCCTCGCGGGTTGCCGCCCAGATCGTCACCGGAATCGGCTTCCTCGGTGCCGGGGTGATCCTTAAGGAGGGGATCTCCGTGCGCGGTTTGACGACAGCCGCAAGCCTCTGGGTCGTGGCCAGCCTGGGTATGGCTTTTGGTATGGGACACTTCACTCTCGGTGCCATAACCACCGCACTGGTCCTGGCCAGCCTGGTTTTCCTCAAGAAACTTGACCCGTTGATGAGAAAGGACCGTTATCTGACACTGACGGTCACCGCTGAAAAGCGTATGGAGCTCTACGACGAATTGCAGCTGATCTTCGAAGAGCAGGGCCTGAATGTTTCTGATCTCAGCTCAAACGTCGATCTTGTCAATGATGAGATATTCTTTCAGGTGGTTGTTACCCAGCAGCAGAAACGGATCGGACGGGAACTGACTGTTGCGATTCTGCAGCTTGATGGGATCAAGAAAGTCCACTACCATTAAGCAGTCTGATGCAATCTGTTGCAGGCGGCATCTTGGTCTTTACAGCCCCGGGGGGATTGTAATAGACTGCCACTTCAATCCAATGC
>JAFDBW010000048.1 GCA_019313105.1 Deltaproteobacteria bacterium
CCTCGGCATTTTCGCTGGCGTTACCAACCTGATCCCCTATATCGGGCCGATCATTGGCATGATCCCGGGAATCCTGATCGCCTTCGTCGACCTGGGCGTGGGACCTCAGTTCTGGTGGATCGTCATCCTTTACATCCTGATTGCCCAGGTGCTGATCGACAATTTCATTCTTATCCCGATCCTGATTTCGCGGGTCTCCAACCTGCACCCCCTCTGGGTTTTCTTCGCCATCATCGCCGGCGGCAAGCTCTATGGTGTGATCGGCATGATCATCGGTGTACCGATTGTCAGCATCATCAAGATTGCCGCACTTGAAATCCGCACCTACCGCAGGACCTTCCGGCTTCCCGAAACGGCACTCGATACAGAACGGCAATACTGACTAAAGGCCATGAATAAAATCGATTTTTTTGCCACCACGGCCAAGGGCCTCGAGGACGTACTGGTCGACGAGTTGAAGGCCCTCGGCTGTCGAAATGTAAAGGCCGGCAACGGCGGCGTCGCTTTCACCGGCAGCATGGAAGATGGCTACCGCGCCTGTCTCTGGCTGCGGACTGCCAATCGTGTGCTGTTGCCGGTAAAAAGCTTCCACTGCCCGTCCCAGGACGCTCTTTACGAAGGGGTTTACTCTCTTGCCTGGGAAGACAGGCTGACGCCGGAGATGACCATGGCCGTCGATGCCAACCTGCGGGATTCCGAGATCACCCACTCGCGTTTTGCGGCACTCAAAACCAAGGACGCCATCGTCGACAGAATCAGGGACCGGTGCGGCGAGAGACCCAATGTCGAGCCGAAAGATCCCGATCTGCGGATCAACCTGCACCTGGCCCGGAACCAGTGTACAGTCAGTCTCGACCTGGCCGGGACCGGCATGCACCGCCGTGGCTATCGACGTGACCCGACCATCGCGCCGCTCAAGGAGACCCTCGCTGCCGGACTGGTCGCCCTGAGTGAATGGGACTGTCAGTCACATTTCGTTGATCCGATGTGTGGCTCGGGCAGTCTGCCCCTGGAAGCGGCCCTGCTTGCCAGTGACACCGCTTCCGGCCTGCTCTCGCCGAATTTCGGCTTCCAGCGCTGGCCGGATTTTGATAGCATCATCTGGAAACACCTGCTCGAAGACGCCGAGCAGCGGCGCAGGCAACTCCGGGCCAATCTGATATTCGGTAGCGACCGGGACCGCCGCGCTCTCGAACTGTCCAGACGCAACGCAGAGAGAGCCGGTATCGGCTCAAGCATCAGGTGGTCACAACATGACTTTGCCAAGCTTGACCCGCCGGCCGGCCAGGGCACGCTGCTCTGCAACCCGCCCTACGGAGAACGCATCGGCGACGAAGATAAACTTGAGGATTTCTACCGTAAGATCGGCGACACACTCAAGCAACGCTGGACAGGATGGACTGCCTGGGTCTTCACCGGCAACCTGCCCCTGTCGAAACGCATCGGCCTCAAGTCGGCGCGCCGCATCGTCCTCTACAACGGGCCGATCGAGTGTCGGTTATTGAAGTTTGAACTATATTAAAGCCGGCAAAGAGGAAAGAGGTTAGTGGTAAGGAGCCTTTTTCCTCTCACCCCTTTCCTCTGCCCCCCACACCCCCTATTGCTTTTTTATCGCATAAGCAGCATAATCGGCTCATTTCTGAAGAAATATTAATCCGACTATGAGCCTCCATCTGTTTAAATTCGTCAACAACCTCAGAATCCGCTGGAAAATGACCGTTGTCGTTCTGCCACTGGTACTGGTCCCGATTGTCGTGGTCGGCACGGTGGTCGGCTGGATCGCCTACCAGCAGGCGTATCTCGGCATCACCCAGACCAGCAAGGACGATCTCGACCACCTTGCTACTTTCACCGTAGACCTCCTTGATGCGCACAACCAGCAGTTCCTGACCTACCAGGAAGACCGGAAGCTTGCTACCGAGAATGAACTGGCGAGTCTGACCAATCTCGCCTACAACATGGTCGAAGCCCAGGACAATCTCTACCGCAAAGGGGAGATCGATCTCGACAGTGCCATGCACGCAGCACGCAGCGCTCTGAAAAGAGTCCAGGTTGGTGAAACCGGGTATATTTATGCCATGACCAGCAAAGGGGACCTGACCGTGCACATAGCCCGGGAAGGTGAGAACGTCTATGCTGAGCAGGACGAAGATGGCAGGCATTTTATCCGCACCATGTGCAAGGCGGCGACTCAAACCAGGACCGACACCTTGCTGAAGATCGTCTACCCCTGGCGCAATGCCGAGTTGGGGGACGCACGTGCCCGGCAAAAGATGGTGGTCTACCGTTACTATGAGCCGTGGGACTGGATCATCGCCACCGGCGGATACCTTGAAGAAACCTACCAGAACCCCGATGCAGAGCGTCAGGCATTTGCTGAGCTGAAAGCCAGGATCAATGCCAAGCGCGTCGGGCAGACCGGCTACATATATTGCATGGATCGCAAGGGCCAGCTCATGATCCACCCTGAAGCCGAGGGTCAGAACATTTATGACTCCAAGGATTCAAACGGCGTCCCGTTTATCGAGCAGATGTGTGAGCGGCTCGAGGGATGGATCCGCTACCCCTGGCAGAACCCGGGAGAAGATAAACCACGCAGCAAAATCGTCCGTTACCTGCATTACCAGCCCTGGGACTGGATCGTCGCGGTCGGTTCCTACGAGGATGAGTTCTACCGTGAAAGCAACCTGATCAAGGGGCGAATCCTGAGTAGCCTCGGCCTGATTTCCATTATCGTTGCCAGCCTGTCAATCCTGATGGTATTCCTCGCCGCCAAGGTCCTCTCCGATCCAATCCGCCATATGACATCGGTGATCCGCGACATCAAGCGCGGGCATTTCCATCGGCAGATGGAAATCACCAGCCGTGATGAACTCGGCGAACTCGCCCTCACCTTCAATCGCATGACAAGTCACCTGCAGCGCAACCGCGAACTCGAAGCCAGCCTTGCCCAACAGGGCAAGATGGCCTCTCTGGGGATTCTCTCTTCAGGCGTTGCCCATGAGATTAACAACCCGCTGGGCGTGATCCTCGGCTACGCTGGTTATCTCGAAAACAAGCTCGACCCCGAAGACCCGAACCACCATTTCATCCATGAGATCAAGCGCGAGAGCAAACGCTGCAAGAAGATCGTCCAGGATTTGCTCAACTACGCGCGCACCCCTCAACCAGAATTTGCCGAAACCGATCTCAACCAACTGCTCGACCAGATCATCAGTTTCGCGGCGAACCACACCGACATGCACGGTGTACAAGTGACCAAACATTTTGCCGATGATCTGCCGACACTTTCGATCGACGGAGACCAGATCCGGCAGGTGGCTATCAACCTGATCCTCAATGCCGGCGCGGCCATGATCGATGGCGGCCAGCTTACAGTCAGCACCGCTCATGAAGAGGGGGACGCGGTCATTACCTTTGTCGATACGGGCAGCGGCATCGACGAAGCCGACCTGGAGCGCATCTTCGAACCCTTCTATACGACCAAGGAACGTGGAACAGGCCTCGGCCTGGCGATCACCAGACAGATTATCGAACAGCATCACGGCAGCATCCAGATGACCAGCCGCCCCAAGCAAGGGACGACCGTCACGATCCGCCTGCCGCTCAAACGGGAGGAGTTTTAATGACGCCCCAACGCATCATGTTGGTTGATAACGAAGAAGGCCTCTGCCGCATGATGGAAGCGGTTCTCAGGGACCAGGACTACCAGGTCAAAAGCTTCACCCGACCGGTCCAGGCGGTTGCCGAATTCAGTGCCGGTGATTACGACCTGATCATCAGCGACATCAAGATGCCGGAAATGGACGGCCTCGAAGTATTACAGCATGTCCGCAACCGTGATCCGGAAGTGCCGGTCATCATGATTACGGCCTACGCCACCGTGGAAATGTCGATCCAGGCACTGCGCCGAGGAGCTTATGACATGCTGACCAAGCCGTTTGAGCCCGATGAACTGGTCTACCGGGTCAAAAATGCTCTTCAGCATCATGAACTCCTCGAAGAGAACCGTGAACTGCGCGAGGAACTCTCAGGACACTTCAGGTTCGAGAATATTATCGGCGCCTCACCCGTCATCAGGGCACTTCTGGAGAAGGTTGCCAAGGTAGCCGTCCGCGACACCTCGGTACTGATAACAGGGGAATCGGGCACCGGCAAGGAGCTGGTCGCCCAGGCGATACACCACAATTCGGCACGTCGCGATAACCGCTTTGTTGCCCTCAACTGCGGTGCCATGCCGGAAAATATCCTCGAAAGCGAGCTGTTCGGCTACCGGAAAGGAGCTTTCACCGGGGCCATGGAGAACCGCAAGGGGTTGCTTGAAGCCGCCAATGGCGGCACCCTCTTCCTCGATGAGATCGGCAACCTGCCACTCAACATGCAAAAGACGATGCTGCGGTTTCTGCAGGAGCAGGAATTTCGTCGTCTCGGCGATACCACGTCCACCAAGGTGGACGTACGCATCATTTCTGCGACCAATTCCGATCTCACCGCGGAAGTCGCCCAGGGGACTTTCCGCGAGGACCTTTTCTATCGCCTTAACGTCATCAACATTCACCTGCCGCCGCTACGCGAACGTCAAGAGGACATACCACTTCTGGTGGCACACTTCATACGTCAGCAGAATGCGAAGTTCGGCACAGAGTTCAAGGGCTTGACACCGGAGGGCATGCAGGCATTACGCAGCTACACATGGCCGGGCAATATTCGCCAGTTGTGCAATGTGATCGAAGCCGCCATGACCATTTCCAGCGGCAATTACATCGGTCTTCCGGAAGTCGCCCAGCTGATCGAAACCGGCCGTGCCGGGCAGGCCACAGACCACACGGACTATTCTTCAGCGCTGGGTCAATTCGAGACCGATTACCTGACCCGCCTGTTGCGCAAGTACGGCGGCAATGTTGAAGAGGCCGCCGCCGAGGCCGGCATGAACATGGCGACCATCTACCGCAAGCTAAAGAGATACGGCATCGACAAAAAGCAGATCGAGCCTTAAGCTACAGAACAAACTAACTGTTCCCTTATTCTTTGCACAAATGCAAAAGTAAAAAATGCCATTTTGCATTTGTGCAAAACCCCACCCTGGCCAGGACCGTTTACCGCTCCCCGGAAAAACGGGTAACTACCCGTAATCAAAACATATAAGACGGGATTCACCGAGGAATCGATCTTGGTACATGCCTTGCTCTTTAGAATCACGTGACTCCATGGGGCCCGGCCGTAGTTCATATCGAAGATGGCTGTGTCGGGCCCAATTTTTAGAAGGTCACCCCTAAGGCTTGAGGCCAACACAGGAGGAGCACATGCAAGACTCCGCGGTTTGTCCCTACTTCGATCATGACGAGGATGTCTGCGACGTTGGTTGCGGCTATATCTCGTCACACGACGCCAGCATGATCATCAAGTTCTGTTCCTGCCAGTACCAGGATTGCCAGAAATACCGTGAGCTTGCCGATCGTATTCAACTTCCGGACCCGGCCTTGCCGTTGACCCCACCGACGCCGGCAGGACCAGTCAACCATCTTGACCATCTGCCTGTGCTCGGGCTGTTCAGCTACAGCATCACCACGGCATGCTATGCCCTCGACAAGCTGCCGACCTTCTCATTCAATCTGCACCTGCTGGCGATCATTCTCATGCTCGGTGCGGTCGGCCAGATCTCCGCAGGGCTGAACGCCCTGAAGAGTAGGCCGTTGCGTGCTATTGCCTTCACCGGCTTCGGCCTGTTCTGGCTCTCGATCCTCGCTCTCGATATCCTGCCAAGAGCCGGATACGGCACGGTGCCGGGTGCCGTTCCGATGACGGGTTATTTCGCCATGTGGGGGTTTTTCAGCCTGATTATCTGCCAGGGTTTCGACCAATTGACCCGCACCTGCCAAACGGTTTTCTCCATGCTGACTGCATTCCTGCTGATGCTCGCCATGGCTCACGCCGCAGGCAGCACTGCCATTCTGCATGGCTCAGCGCTGGTTGGTTTGACCAGCAGCTTGCCCGGACTCTATCTCGGCCTGCGCTATGTCGGCGGCGAAGCGCTCTCGCTCATTCAGCCGGAAGTGATCAAATCCGGCAAGATCCGTTCTTGACAGGAGCCCCGGATATCGATAATTTCTTTATAGGACAATTGTTTAACAAGGATCTCAGCACATGAACGCAAAACTCAGCCGGCAGATGACATTTCTCGGACTTGGTGTCCTGGCATTTTATGCCGGCCTGCTGGGAACGGGTCAGGCCTCGCTGGAAATCCTTCCCCAGTTCGCCATTTCCGCGGTCATCTTCCTCAGCTCCGGCAAGATCATGCGTCAGATAGCTGATAAGCTGCCAGCCAAAGAGCGCGCGGACGAACAAAAGCAGGAGGAACCGAACTGGGAGTTGCGCAACCTGGTCCTCAACTGGCTGGCCGCCGCCACCGTGGTCAGTATTGTCGCACTCTTCCTCGTCAAGCCGGCCAGCATGACCTTCAACGAGTTCGGCCGCTTCCTGCTGAACATGGATGTCATCATTACCGATTACGACATGCCGATTGCGCCTTAAACCCAGTACGCGGTGTGCGGTACGGGGAACGAGGTAGTTCAAAAACAAGAAGCCACGGGCAGAGCATTCTGCACCGTGGTTTCTTTGCACTTGGTTAGCTGGTGTTTAAACCGCGTCCCGCATCCCGCGTTCCACGTAGCGGCTTAATTGTTTATCATGCAACTTCGACAACAACACCAGCGCCGCAATCGCGCCGACCAACGCATACATCATGTCCGACTGGGTATCCCAGACATATCCCTGTGTACCAAGGAAGGCCTCGGCGGCTTCATCTGAAAGGATCGCCACCCACCATTCGATGAGTTCGTAAAAAGCGCTGATCGCCAGGCAGATACAGATGATAATAAAAGACATCCAGCCTTTGCCGGCGATAATCGCATTGCGCACCAGGATCTCCCGAGCGACGATTGCCGGCACGAAACCCTGCATGAAGTGTCCGAGTTTGTCATAATTATTGCGCTCCAGACCGAACCCGTCGCGAATCCAGTCGAAGAGCGGTACTTCGGCGTAAGTATAATGGCCACCGACCATCAGGACGATGCAATGGGCCAGGATCAGAAGGTAAGCTAGGGATGTCAGGGGAAAGCGGCGGCGGGTCGCCACCAGGACAGCGAAGCCGACCACTGCAGGCAGGACTTCGAGTATCCAGGTCGGGGAATCCTTCGGCTCGATTCCCGACCAAACCAGGGTGGCAAAAAAGATAATCAGCCAAAGGTTGCGCATGCTATTCCGTTAGACGAGAGCCGGATGACCTGATACCATTCCAGCCCTGTACTTTTGAACCACAGTCACAGATGCTCTGCAGATGCTGCAAAAGCATGAATGATGCTAGTCTTTCAAAAGCCAGGCCCTGGCTTCTTCGACATCGGCAAATACTTTGCCCCTGAAGCCACGATTGATAAGAATGGTTTCCAGATTCTTCAACTTGTCAAATTCATTCCTGTTCGACTCGGTCCAGGCGATTTTATACTTGGGAGTTACGCCGAACTTTTTAAAGAGCTCATCATGGTTGATCGAATCCATCACTGACATCTGCCTTGTGGATACGGCAATGCCAAGCACCTTGTAGCAATCTTGCTTAAGGCATACCCGGGTGATCTCAGTCCAAAGCTTTTCAGCCGTCTGGTAACTCTTCTCACCAATTGAACGGGCCTCAATGTGGTCCCCCATGAAAGTGACCGCCATCTCGTAACTCAATGATATCTCTCCCTTAATTTCTGCTCCCCGGCACGGCTTTATAAATCCACGCTATTCATTAAACGAACTTGAGCAAGTTTTTCAGAAGCTATTGGAATGCGACTATTATATCAAATGAAACCCATCACATTACCTGGTATCGATCTTTCCATAATTTCAACTGTTTGCAAAAAAAGCTAAAGCCTTAAAAAAGTTATAGATGTGACCAGAAAAGTGCTACTTGGACCGCTTCAAATGAACATTCAAATCGGCAAAAGGCGAGTGAGAGAGGGAAGGCCCTTCCAGGCGACCTGAGGGGCCCTCTTTGTCGCGTTGTTCCTGTACACCACGGGTATGCTCGTGATCGTGGCAGTAGATGCAGAGCAGTTCCCAGTTGCTGCCGTCGGGCGGGTTGTTGTCGTGATTATGATCCCGGTGGTGGACCGTCAACTCGCGAAGCTTCTTGCCTTCGAATTCCCTAACGCACCGTGCGCAGACATGGGGGAAAAGCTTCAGGGCCTTTTCCCGGTATCCGGCCTGGCGCAACTGTTCTTCCTCGCGCATCTTTGCAACGATCTGGGTATATCGCTCTTTTTCAGGCTCGGTCACATAACCCCCTTCAACTGATTATTCGAAAACCTCCTTTGACAAGTCTACTACAACTCCGGCCATTGGTGATGCAACTATTGTGAATTGATCCTGCCCGTCAGTATTGATTTTATAGCGAGTGATAAAAAATGGCCCCGCCATTTCTGGCGGGGCCGCGGCCGTTTATACCTGAAGGAGGGTTTAAACGGTTGTGAAGGACTATTCGTTGGTTGCTTTTGAAAGGACCAGGTCTTCCTCTTCCTCGAATGCACCCTCGAGAACCGGTACTTCGGATTTGCGGGTCTTCAGGGTGCCGGCGAGCATGGCTCCTACCACCAGCAGGGCTCCGGCAGCGGCAAAGGACATGGTGAAACCACCGGTCTTGACGCGCAGCATTTCGGATACCCGTACCAGGGCAAAGGCGCCAACGCCCCAGGCGGAGAAGAGGATGCCGTAGTTCATACCGAAGTGCTTGGCGCCCCAGAGATCCTTGGCAAACGACGGGAAGAGTGACAGGTTGGTGCCGTAGTTGAAGACCATGAACGTCACCAGCAGAGGCATCGCCAACGGGTTACTGTAAGTGCCGTCGATGACCGGAATGGCGAGGAACATCAGGGTGGCCTGGAAGACCAGCATGATCACCAGGGTGTTGGCGCGACCGATCTTGTCGGAGACCACACCAGCGACGATCCGCCCGGCAGCATTGCCAACCGACATGATCGCAACGACCAGGAAGGCCATCTCACCCATGCTGGCCTTGGCAAGACCCTTGGCGCTGCCGATAACCATCAGGCCGGCGCCGGCGCCGATAAAGAAACAGGTCCAGAGGGTAAAGAACTTTGCGGTCTTGAGGATCTCGGAGGGTGACTTGTCTTCGCTGACGACCGCCTTGGCTGTTGATTTGGCAGCATCCGGGTCAGCAACGTAGCCTGCCGGGGGATTGGCCAGGAACATGCCAAAGAAGCAGGTGATCGCCACAAAACCGATACCGAAATACATCATCGATTGCTGCAGGCCGTAGGCTCCGAGCAGGTACTGGGCCAGCGGCGCGATATAGACAGAGGCGAGACCGAAACCGGCGACGACGATCCCGGCGATCAGGCCGGTCTTGGCCGGCGGGAACCACTTGAGTGCAGGAGGCGTAGCGGAAGAATAACCGAAACCGATCCCCATACCTGCCATGACGCCGAAACCTGCGATCCATGACCAGTAATTGGTGGTCTGGGAAATCCAGATAAATCCGGCGCCTACCATCAGGCCACCGATCATGCAGGTGATCCGGGGGCCGAACTTGTCCTGGACTTTGCCGGCAACGATCATTGCCAGGGCAAACATCAAACAGGCCGTGGCATAGGGATCATTGATCGAAGCCTTGTCCCAGGTAAAGGCGCCGGTTCCGCCGCCAGCGATCGAGTCGGCAATGGCACCCTTGAAAATACTCCAGGTGTAAAGAATTCCCAATGCCAGGTTAATGCCGGTACCGGCCATGACAACAGTCCAGCCACGTTTTGATGAAACACCCTGCTTACCCATGTCTGCCTCCTTGGTGATCATGTATGAGTTATCCATTCCGTATTGATTTAACTGTTGAACTCGGTACGACAGCGGCCAACGCACCTTGATGGAACCAATGACCGGCTTGTTTCTGCGATGTCCAGAGTTCGATGCGATCATTGCCTGCCTTTGCTTTGTTTGTTTACGCCAGATACTATTGGCAACTCGTGTACCAACCTCATGGCACCCTGATAAAATACTTTTTATCTTTTAATTTCAGTAACTTAAGAAGAACCAAGACAATCAGGATCAGAGCGCCGGGAAATGGGTTGTTTGCAGAAATGCAAAAACAACAGCAGTGGTTTCGAATGGTAAATCGGCAGGGAGTTATTCAGGGTACTGTGAATTAGACAAATAAAACCTTTATTACAGTAACTTAGATAAAAACCAGCAAGGCCATAAAACACGGTTTTGCACAATTGCGAGGAGGGAATCAACACTTTTTGCAGATTTGCAAAAAGTGTTCGGGCCTCGGCCGCGCGAAAAGCAAGGCGATAAAAATACCAAAAAAACTTAAAAACGAAAGGGCTGCTCACGTTCGTGGCAGCCCCTTGGTTGCTTTATGATTTTCCTGTTTCGCATCGCCCGTTCCGGCCTTCAGGCCCTGGAAATAAACCGCCCCTCCCGTGTGTCAACCTTGACCCTCTCATCAGATTCGAGATAGGCAGGGACCTGGATCTTCAAACCGGTTTCGAGGGTCGCCTCCTTGGTCTGGGCCTGAGCGGTGGCATTCTTGATTGCCGGGGCCGTTTCCGTGACGAGGAGCTCAACCGTCATTGGTGGCTCGATGGAGACAACTTGGCTTTCGAAGACTCCCAGGACAACTTCGGTGCCATCGAGCAGGAATCCTTTCACCGGCCCGTACATCTCGTCACCCAGCTCGTACTGTTCGTAACTTTCCAGGTCCATGAATATGCCGTTGTCACCGTCAGCATAGAGGAACTGGCCTTTGCGTTTCTCAAAATCGGCTGTATCGACACGCTCTCCGGCCTTGAAAGTCTTTTCCAGAACCTGGCTGGTCAGCAGGTTGCGGTATTTGCTCTTGATCAGGGTGCTGCCGCCACGCGCCGATGGCGACTGGCTGGACACATCGAGGACCAGGCAGGGTGCTGTATCGAGCAGGATCACCTGCCCGCGTTTCAGATCGTTGGATGTCATGTTGTTTCTCTCCTTAAATATAGATCAGAGGCTGTTCTTTTTTCAGAAAGCGTGAATCTAGCACAAGTCCTGACGCCTATGAAGCAGGATTTGACCCGCCCCGTATAACAAGGCTTTTAGGTGTCACAGAAAAGTCTTCAATAATCTTACGTCAAATCACAAGACTTGTGCCTGCTTATCACAAAACACCACGTCAAAAAGCGATCTCAAATCATAAATCTATAAAATTTAAATTTAAAAACAGATACTTACAACATGGCACGCATAATGCTTTACCATATTGGTAACAATTGCATTGTCATGATGATCTGCGACATCAGGAGCCACTAGGGATGATCCGGAAAGACCAAAAAATGAAAACCCAAAATTCTATCGGAACAAAACTCAGATGGGACAGAATCCTCTTCTTTAATGCTTTAACCGCTGTCCTGATCAGCCTGACCACGGCCTCTGCGGTTGCGGCAGGGGTTGCCAAGGGCCTTTTTTATATCTTCTTGTGCCTGTTCCTGATGGCAGTCATTGATTACATCCTGCAAAAAGTCGAAGCCTAGACTGACATCGTTCCCTCTTCCTGCCAAGTTCATGACCGGGACACCGGCGCCCGGTGATCGTTGGAACCGTCCTTTTGCGTCAGCTGGCTGCATGTAAAAAACCGATGACACACGCGCCCCTTTTGTGTATAAAATCAGCTCCCGCAATGAACGGCATCCACTTTTAAGGAGTTTTTATGTATAGCTGTGCTGACCTGAAAAAGGGTCTTAAGGTAATGATTGACGGCGAACCGCACGTTATCGCCCAGTTCGATTTCACCAAACCGGGCAAGGGCCAGCCACTCTACAAGTGCAAACTGCGCAACATGATCACCGGCGCACTGTTCGA
>JAFDBW010000049.1 GCA_019313105.1 Deltaproteobacteria bacterium
AAACGGACCAGCAAAACCGCCAGGACGGCCTGCAGGGCGAGGCCTGCCGCGACATGCCGCCATTGAATGGCTTTACGATTTTCGCAGCAGGACCAGGCAATACCGATCAAAACAAAAAGCCCGACAATGCCTTGATACTGTTCCATGGTTGGCCCTTACCTCGAGGGTTAGAAACCTTATCTCATCTGTTGCTGAGGAAAAAAAGAGAGGCTGACCTGTTAAGGTCAACCTCTCGGGTTGCGGTCATAAAAGCTGGCTCGGCTCTGTCAGTTATTTGTTCAGATTATGCGCCACGCCGTGACATTCGCCGCAATTCGGGAAACGAGTATGCATCGCCTGGGGATGTGGCAGGCCATGGCACTCTTGACATTCCGGAATCGCCTTGTGTTTTTCCGCATGACAGGTCGCACAGGAAACCTCGCTGTGCTTGGTCTTGCTCCCGACCAGCGTGGCCAGAGTCGTATCGTGACATGAAGCGCAAAGCTGCGACGCCGTGCTGTCCGGGTAAGCGACGGCCAGGGGCATGTGCGCCTGGTGACAGGTCGAACAGTCGGCCTGGGTCATCGCCTCTGAGTGACCTTCGTGGCAGCTCAAGCACTCGGGGACGTTGCCGTGGGTATCGGCATGGCAGAAATTACAGGAAAAGGTTTCATGCATGCTCGGGTTCGCAACCATCTGCTCTTGCGGACCAGTATGACAACTCACACAAACGGCCTTCTGCTCACCCTTGATGGCGATGTTCAGCGGTTCATGCGGGTTATGGCAGCCAAGACAGTTATCGACCTCATAATGTGCGCTGCCTTCATGGCACTCATTGCACTGGGGGATATTGTTTGCCACGATTGGGCGGTGCCCGGCATGACAGGCCGTGCAATCGATTTCGGTTTTGTGGGAGGCCCCGTTTGCCTCGATTTGCGCGGGCTGCTCAGCGTGGCATTTGACACAGTCATCGGCAGTCAAGACTGCCTCTGCGGCCAGAGCCGAATGACTCAGGCAAACCATGAACGCTACAGCTAGAATTGCAACCAACAGGTTGTTCATCTGACACTTGGACAGCATACTTCCTCCTTAGCATAGTCAAAAAAGTAATGACCCGAAAACCCATAGACAATTGAAATGATTTTGTAACGTTTCCTGACAGCAGGTGTCAATAGTAAAGTGGGAATTGTCCAATGTTCAAAAGAACTTCGAAAGAACTTCACTTAAGATGTTTGCATACAGAGTTTTTATAGCTCGGATGAGGGCTTTCAGATCGGCCACACGAGCAGATCTGCCCTGAAAAAGAAAGCCCCATGGTTTTGAAACCATGGGGCGTATCTTCTGGAGCGGGACACGAGATTCGAACTCGCGACTTCAACCTTGGCAAGGTCGCACTCTACCACTGAGTTAGTCCCGCAAACATGTACGCCGGCAGTGCCGACGGATGCACTTTATAGCAAAAGCCCTTCAGGCAAGTCAACCGAAATTTTAACGACCTGAAAAGAAGTCATCGGGCGATCACACGAAAGAACTTCTGCAGGTAATCAATTCCTGACCAGAGTGTCAAAGTAAACGCAATAAAAAAGAAGAACATTCCGAAGTTGTGCATGTTGACTTGCAGGACGCTCCACTCGATACCGAAGAACCAATTGAAGTTATAATGGAGCATCAAACCGGGGATGGCGACCATCTGGTAAATTGTCTTGTATTTACCCAGGTCACTGGCATCAATAACAATTCCCTCAGAGGATGCAATAGAGCGCAAACCGGTCACGACCATCTCTCTGGCAAGGATCAGGAAAACCATCCAGGCCGGCACCCGGCCAAGCGGTATCAGCATGATCAACGCCGCCATGACAATCAGTTTGTCAGCAAGGGGGTCCAGGAATTTGCCGAGCACGGTGACGACGCCCCATTTGCGGGCCAGCCAGCCGTCGATGAAGTCAGTCACCGCGGCCAAGCCAAAAATTGCAGCGGCCCACATGCCGGAGGAACGAGAATCGGAAAGGAGCAAAACAACGATGATGGGGACGGCGGAAATCCGGGCCAGGGTCAGCAGATTGGGCAGGTTTAACAGGCCGGACTTCAGGTTCATAGTAAAGTGTCTCCGGCCTGGCGATAATAATCGAGGTAATGCTTGACCCGTTTTACATAATTACGGGTCTCATCATATGGAGGGATTCCACCGTAACGTTTTACGGTAGACGGTCCCGAATTGTAGGCCGCCAGTGCCAGTTCAATGTCTTCGTTGAACAGATCAAGCATTTTTCGGAGGTATTGACTGCCGCCTCGGATGTTTTCGTAGGGATCGAAAGGGTTGTTTACATTAAGGTCCCTGGCCGTTTCCGGGATCAATTGCATTAACCCCTGGGCACCTTTCTTGGAAACCGTACCGGGCCGGTAATCACTCTCCACCTTGATAACAGCCTTGATCAGGGCTACTTCAAGTTGATACGAGTGGGCATGTTGGCGGATAATGTCAAGATATGAACGATGCCCTGAACCGGCGGCAGGCTTTTCCTTGAGGTACATATTCCAGCGCCCGTCGGTCGGCGTGTTAGTAAAATGAACCGTCCCCTGCGCATCCACGTACCGATAAATGTCAGCGCAAGCGGGTAACACCCCTGATACCAGCGGCAGAATGAGTATCAATATGAAGAGTAGCCTGTGTTTGGACATCATCGGGACAAACTCCAGAGCTATGATTTATAACTTAAAAACCTCTGTATTTCAAGAAGTTTAGGACTTGACACAAAATGTATTGCATTCACATAATGGAGTGCCTTTGACATGGTCAAGCCGTTAATACACACAAATTCAATGCAAACCACAGGCCATTTTCCTTATGAAAATAACATCTGATTTTCTCGTTGTAGGCAGCGGCATCGCAGGGCTTTGCTATGCGCTGACCGTTGCTGATCGCGGCCAGGTGGCATTAATTACGAAAAGAGAAATCGCTACGACCGCGACCAGGCTTGCACAGGGCGGCATCGCCGCTGTGTCAAACACGGATGACTCGTTTGATCAACACATTCAGGACACGATGGAGGCAGGCGCATGGTTGCCGGACCAAGAGATTGTTCGCATGGTGGTGGAGAACGGGCCAGAAGCCATTGATGCACTGATCGAATGGGGGGTTAATTTTTCACGCAACAACGACCAATCGTATGATCTGACCAGAGAAGGTGGCCACAGTCAGAGGCGGATTTATCACGTCAAGGACGAGACCGGCAAGGAGATCGAACGGGCCCTGGTCGAGGCCGTCCAGTCACACCCCAACATCACTGTCTATGAGAACCACACTGCAGTCGACCTGATCACCGAAGCCAAGGTCACCAGGCGCCGCATCAAACCTGACCGTTGTCTCGGGGTCTACGTTCTCAATTGTGAAACGGGCCAGGTCATCACCTTCGGCGCACCGATCACCGTATTGGCCACCGGTGGTGCCGGCAAAGTCTACCTCTATACCTGTAATCCGGATATCGCTACCGGCGATGGCATCGCTATGGCTTACCGGGCCGGAGCTACAATTGCCAACATGGAGTTTATGCAGTTTCACCCCACCACCCTCTTCCACCCTCACGCCAAGAGCTTCCTTGTTTCGGAAGCCGTACGTGGCGAAGGAGCCATCCTGAGGCGTCGTGACGGGACGGCGTTCATGGCAGGCTACCATCAGTTGCAAGACCTGGCTCCCAGAGACATCGTAGCACGTGCGATTGACAACGAAATGAAGACCCATGGTGATGACTGCGTGTTTCTTGACATCACTCACAAAACAAAAGAATACATCACGGATCGTTTCCCCTATATCCACGAGACATGTCTTTCCTATGGTATCGACATGACAAAACAACCGATTCCCGTGGTGCCGGCGGCACATTACCTTTGTGGTGGGATAAAAGTCGATTCCTGGGGAGAAACCGACATCATAAATCTTTTTGCTATCGGCGAAGTCTCCTGCAGCGGCCTGCACGGAGCCAATCGACTCGCCAGCAACAGCCTGCTCGAAGGCGTGGTGTACGCCAAGCGTGCGGCGGAACGCTCACTCGCCCTCAGTAAAGAAAAACTACCGCCCTGCCCAACCATAGAATCCTGGGACCCCGGCAGCGCCAGGGACAGTGACGAAGAGGTCGTGGTTGCCCACAACTGGCACGAGATTCGCCTTTGTATGTGGAATTATGTCGGAATCGTCCGTTCCGACAAGAGGCTGATCAGGGCCCTGCGTCGTGTACAGATGATCCAGGAGGAGATCGCCGATTATTACTGGGACTTCCTGATTACATCCGACCTAGTCGAATTACGCAATATTGCCACGGTCGCAGAACTGATCATTCGTTGTGCGCTCAAACGCAAGGAAAGCCGTGGCCTGCATTACAACATCAATCACCCTGAAAAAGATGACATCCACTGGAAGCAGGACACCCTGATCAGAAAAGTCTACTGACATCGTACCAATGGACGTCTGGCATTCTGGAGAGACTTGTGACTATTGATGATTACCGCAAAGAGATCAATCGACTGGATAGTGAGTTACTGCGCATTTTCAATCAACGCGCGGCCCTGGCACTGAAAATAGGGGAAATCAAGAAAGAGCACGGGATTCCTGTGTACGATCCTGAACGCGAAAAGAGGATTTTCGAGGCCATGTCCAATGCGAATCCCGGACCATTGGAAAATGATGCCATTACCAGGCTCTTTGAGAGGGTTATCGACGAATCCCGTCGCCTTGAACGTATTCGCACGAAAGGTATCTAAGATGTTGATTGTCATGAAAAAGGGTGCAGGTGAAGATCAACTGCGCAAGGTTAAACAGTACCTGGTCGACCACGACTATGATTTTCACCAGTCAACCGGCGCCAATCGCACCATAATCGGCGTTATCGGCGATACCGCAGCAGTCAATCGAGCCGAACTCGAAAGCCAGCCAGGTGTTCATGTTATTTTCAAGATCCCGGAGGAGAGATAGCATCGATAACCTTCGGGGACTCGTCTTCAAGTCCGGCCAGTGCCTGCCTGACGACCAGTTCGCTCTGTTCCCAGACGTTTTGTTTCCATAAATCATCGTCAGGATAAAACATCTTCAGGAACTGCTGTTTGATCCTTGCGGCCAGCGGATGGTTGTCGCCGGCCTGCTGGTGCAGCCAGTTTTCTTCCCTGAGCGCCTTGAATACCTCCAGCGGCGGCGAAGTACCGAATTCCAGGCCGACCGCAGTGACCTCCGCCCCTACCAACATTCTAGTAAATGACAGCTTGACAGTCCCGCTGAGGTGAGATGAGACAGACTCACCACTCTCTGTCGATTTAACCCGCGCTTCTCCCCACCAGGCAACGGCTCGCTGGTATGCAGGGTTCTGTTCAGGTTCACTCAGAATGATCTCTCCTTTGCCATATGGCCCCAACCCTGTGTGCAGGTCGATGACAACGACTCGCCCGGCGCCTGCAAGCTGTCGGGTGGCAATCTGATCCAGTGTCTGGTTGGACCAGGTCGCGAAATGTCCTCCGAAGAACAATCCATCAGGATGCGCGTACTGTCCTTGCGTGACAATCCTCTGTAGTTTTTCGTTACCGAAGACGAGGCGATACCAAAGAAACCTGAGGGTCGCCCAAATATTTGCCGGGGCAGACATTGATCGAGGCGCAATCAAGCCGGAAATTTTGTCGTATTCCCGGTTAACCGGGTAAGGCTTGTCGTGATCGATAAAATTGCGGTTCAGATCGACATTATCTTCGTTGGCTCTTCTCAGAAAAGCAAACCCGTAAGGGTTGAGAGCATGAATCATGACGAGACGGGCGTTCGCACTTAAGGCTTCGGCTATGCCTGTAGTCAAAAGACCGGACTGTATTCCCGACCCGGCGAAGCCCTCAACGCCATGGGTGCCGGAGATCAGAACCAAGACATTTTCAGCCCCCGCCTGGCCAATCGATGCAACATCGGTAAACAGTCCTGCCCCGCCTACACCGGAGCAGGAGTTCTCAAAACTGTCAATCTCGGCACCGGCAATCCTTGCCGCTGTGATAAATTTTTGGCGCGCCTGCTGATAATTAACCGAGAAGCAATGAGGGGTTGTCATATGATCACTTCCATCTTCCTGTTAGCCTGCTTTTTTCTCGATGTTACAAGCGAACCCTCCAGATCGATCCACGTTTGAACCGCCTCTGGAAAAGTGGCACTGCGGACTCAAGACAAAAAAAACCGGGAGAATCAGATAACTACCCGTTTCAGCCCCGGCTTAATGCCCCGACAATTCCCGCTGCCTACGATTTACATGCAACCCATAATCTGACTGACTTCCCGGGCAAGTTCAGCGCAAGGAGTCACGACTATTTCTTTGCCGGCAATACTGGCCTTGTAACGCTGCGCATCCTGGTTCTGTATATAGGCATCACGAAACTGTTCGTTGAGTTTCTGAATTTTCACCGGCTCCAGCCCTTTTTCTTTGGCCGCGGCAACAAAGCTTTGCACCGCACCACCTTCAATCACGGCCACACCAAACTTTTTCGGCGGCTTGCCAATGAAAACGTAGGCCTGGTTATCTGCCGGAATGACCTCGAGCGGGTCGGACACCTGATTCATTAAAGTTTTTAACGCCCCCTCAACTTCGTTGATTTGTTCTGCTACGGGGCTGTCATCACCAAGTTCCGGATAATCCACTTTCTTACTAAATAAACCCATGTTTCCTCCTTCGTGTAAAAGACGGGGCAGAATATGAGTTTAGGTTAACAAGGATTCAGATTATTTCAACTCATTGGCCTCGTTGAGATATTTTCAGAAAGCAGAGTCTCATGGCAGACTGTCAAAGTATGTTTGACCATCCATATCGCTAGCCACACCACGATAGCCGAAAGAAAAGCCTTTCATACTTTCATTGGCTTTAAAAGGTATATTAAACGTGAATTTATCTTCCGTACTCATCAGAAAAGCCTGTATTTCAGCCGTTTGAAGAATGATCGCATCCGCATCAAGCAGGAAGAGGTAGACCCGCATTGTTCTGACCCTATTGTACATCATCTGGTAATGCTGGCTGAGTTCCCCCTGCCCTGCTATCTCAATCAGCCCCCCACTTACGGTATAAGTATAGTTGATCGTCACGTCAAAGGTTTGCCAGGTTCCTGCTGTGATCTCAGCTTTCTGGAATTCTATGATCGGCGCCGAGGTGACCGGTTTGCCAATATACAATTCTGAAGTCGGGACACATCCGGTCACTGCAAAGATCAGGCACAATAATGCAACAAAAAAAGTTTTCGTTTTCACTCTTTTTAGATCTCCTTTACCCTAATACCATTATAAACGAAAACAGGGATGCGTCACCGCATCCCTGCTAAAAAATATCTGTAAATGCCCTCAGCCGACGACTTCAGACCGGGTGAAAACCGACTTGAGAATCTGTCCCT
>JAFDBW010000050.1 GCA_019313105.1 Deltaproteobacteria bacterium
TGCCGAGCCGTTCACGCTGTGCCTCGTCCTTGGCCAGAGCCCAGGGTGCCGAGTCATCGATGTACTTGTTTGCGGCGCTGACCAGCTCCCAGATCGACTGCAGGGCCTTGTTGAAGGCGAGAGCTTCCATCTGCTCATCGACGACGCCGGTTTGCTGGATAAATTTTTCTTTCAGAGAAGTGTCGATATCGTATTCTTTTAAAGGAGTTGGCAAGACACCTTTAAAGTACTTGTTGAGCATTGCCGTGGAGCGGCTGACCAGGTTGCCGAGGTCATTGGCAAGGTCCGAGTTGATGCGGTGTATCAGTGCACTGTGGGAGAAGTCGCCGTCCAGGCCGAAGGGGACTTCACGCAACAGAAAGTAACGGATCGCATCGACGCCATACTTGTCGATCAGCATATTCGGCTCGACAACGTTCGCCAGGCTTTTACTCATTTTCTGGCCCTCAACAGTCCACCAGCCGTGGGCAAAAACCTTTTCCGGCAGCGGAATACCGGCGGCCATCAGGAAGGTTGGCCAGTAAACAGTATGGAAGCGCAGGATGTCCTTGCCGATAACGTGCACGTCGCAAGGCCAGAATTTACCGAAATCACCTCCTCGATTCGGGTAGCCAAGAGCGCTGATGTAGTTGGTCAGGGCGTCAAACCAGACATAGATGACATGTTTCTCGTTATTCGGGACAGGAATTCCCCAGGAGAAGGTTGTGCGAGAAATGGAGAGATCGCGCAGCCCATCACGGACGAAGCTGAGAATCTCGTTGCGCCGTGTCTTTGGCTGTATGAAGTCAGGGTTGGCGTCGATATGTGCGAGCAACTGGTCCTGATACTTACTCATCCGGAAGAAGTAGGACTCTTCCTTCAGCTTGTCGGTTGGACGCCCGCAATCAGGGCAGTTACCGTCAAGCAGCTGTGTTTCGGTCCAGAATGTTTCGCAGGGGGTGCAGTACCAGTCTTCATATTCACCGAGGTAAATGTCGCCCTTGGCTTCAATGACCCGGAAAATCTCCTGGACCGCCAGTTTGTGGCGCTCCTGGGAGGTCCGGATGAAGTCGGTGTGCGAAATGTTCAATTTGTCCCATAACGACTGAAAGCGTTTGACGACCCGGTCAGCCAGCTCCAACGGGGTCTCGCCCTTGGCATGTGCAGCTTTTTCGACCTTCTGCCCATGTTCGTCGGTGCCGGTAAGGAAGCTGACTTCAAAGCCGCGCGCACGTTTGTATCGCGCCATGACATCACATGCCAGCGTCGTGTAGGCATGACCGATATGCGGTACGTCATTGACGTAGTAAATCGGGGTCGTCAGGTAATAATGCTTTGCATCCGACATGAGTGTTATTCTCCCTGCTTGCTCGGGCCTGGTTTGCGGCCACCACGGGGTCTGCGCCTGCCGCGTCGGCGGGGTTTTTTCTGACTCTTGCCTTCACCAGCAGTCTGCTGACCGGGCGGGCTCTTTTCTTGCCCCGGCTTGTCTGGCTGTGCGACGTTTCTCTCAGGTGATTTCTGGCTTCTGTCTGTCTCTTTGCGAGGTTCCTGCTTGCGTCGGGTTAGGCGGCTGGTGTGGGTCTCACCGGCCGGTTGCTCCTCGGTCGCCGGTTGCTCTGCCTGTCCGCTCTGCAGCTCTTTCAAGGTTATGCAGCAGTTGTTGCCCTCCTGGTCGCGCAGGCTGATCTGCTGGCGCAGGATGTCGATTGATGTGACAAGATGTTCACGGTCCTGCCAGGAGACCTTCTTGCCGCATTTCGGCAGGCCTTTTTTAAGTGCACTGTAAGTTTCGAACTCGTAACCGAGACAGCAGAGCAGGCGCCCGCACTGGCCTGATATCTTGGTCGGATTGAGAGCCAGCCCCTGTTCCTTGGCCATCTTGACCGAAACCGGGTTGAACTGGGTGAGAAAGCTGCTGCAGCAGAGCTCCCTGCCGCAAATGCCGAGGCCGCCGACCAGTTTTGCCTCGTCACGAACACCAATCTGACGCATTTCAATCCTGGTGTGGAAATGATGCGCGAGGTCCTTGACGAGTTCGCGGAAATCGATACGGCCATCAGCAGTAAAGAAGAAGATAATTTTCGAGCCATCGAAGGCGTATTCAGCTCGTACCAGCTTCATGTCCAGCTGACGGGACTTGATCCGTTCATGGCAATACTTGTAGGCATCCGTTTCCCGGGCTGAATTGGTTTCCGCCAGGGCCAGATCCTCTTCCGTGGCCACACGAAGTATGCTTTTCAAGCCTTCCGGGGCGTCGCTCTCTTCTATTTCTCGAGGCGCGACAACCACGATCGCCATGGCGCGGCCGCGATCGGTTTCGACGACCACCTTGTCGCCCGCCTTGAGTTCAAGCGTCGTGGCGTCGAAGTCGTACTGGCGACCCGCCTGTTGAAATTTTAAAGGGACAATACGTATCATATAGTCAATTTTGCTTAATCATGAGGGTGGCGAAAGCTGTCACCGGCGACATGGTTATGCTGCCAGCTTCAGCAACAGTACTTCCATCGCCAGTTGCCGGTTGACATTGCGGTCAAGTTGGCGACGAACTTCGATCAGGGCTTCAAGCTTGGCGAGAATTGACGCGATGTTTTCGCGGCCGGAAACCCTGTGGATTTTTTCCTTCAGATCAAGGTTGACGAGATGGTTATCGCCGCGCCCCTGAAGGATCATCATGACATCCCGGTAAAAAGCCTGAAAAATTTCCAGAATATCAGGCAGAACGGTTTTGTCAGCAGAGATCTGCTCGGCAAAATCCAGAATTGGCAAGATACTTCCTGGGGATAGCCCCGTCAAGGTTTTTAGCAGTTTCCGGCGCTTATCCAGGTAAAGTTCACGGTCTTTGCCAAAGGCTTTTTTGAAGCTGCCTTCGGAAAGGGCCGCCAGAACGTGAGATTCCGTCGAGTCGATGCCGAGTTGTTTCTCGAGTTGTGCCTGAATCCTGCTGTTCGGGTGTCGTGTGAACGGCAACGGCTGGCAACGGGAGCGGATTGTTTCGAGCAGTCTATTCGGATGGGCGGTCAGTAGGATCAGCAGGGTATCGCCGCGTGGTTCCTCAAGTGTCTTGAGCAAGGCGTTGGCCGCACCAACAGTCATGCTGTCGGCCTCTTCGATCAGGCATATCTTGCGTGATGCCTCGAGAGGTTTGAGATGGAGGTCTTTCTGAAAAGACCTGACCTGCTCGATTTTGATCGAGTTGCCGTCCGGTTCGAGGAGGTGCAGGTCCGGATGGTTCTGGTGGTCTATCTTGCGGCAGGCCAGGCAGTTGCCGCAGCCGCGCTGTTCATGGCAGACGATCGCTCTGGCCAGGGCGAGGGCCATAAGACGCTTGCCGACACCATCCGGACCCGAGAACAGGTAGGCGTGAGCAAGCCTGCCGCTCGCCAGAGATCTGCTGAGGATTTCTTTCTGTCGGTCATGGCCGAGAATCTGGTCGAAGGTCATGCTGATCTCCTGCTGGTCAGGAATTGATCGACAGCGGTGATGATGCGCTTGGCCACAGAATCTTCACCACCTAGGGCGTCGATGACCCGGAAACGCTCTTCGCGGGCTGCAAGGTCAAGGTAGCCCTGGCGGATCCGCCGGTGGAAATCGATCGATTCCAACTCGAAGCGGCCCTCTGATTCGAGATTTCCGCAGTGGTTGCGCGTTCTGGCACGATGCAGGCCCTCTTCGACCGGGTAATCGAGCAACACTGTCAGGTCCGGGACCAGCTCTTGGCTGGCAAACCGGTTGATCGACTCGATCTGGGCCATGTCCAGCCCGCGGCCTGCACCCTGGTAAACAGTTGTCGCGTCGGCGAAGCGGTCGCAGAGTACAATCTTGCCCTGTTTCAAGGCCGGCCGTATGAATTCTGCAACATGTTGGGCACGGGCCGCGCTGTAGAGCAGCAGTTCAGTATGCGGCGCTATCGAGTCGTTGCCGGGGTCCAACAGCAGAGTTCGGATGACATCGGCTATCCTGCACCCTCCCGGTTCACGGGTTACGGCAACCTGGCGTCCCAAGCTCCGGAGGTGCTCCTGGAGGCGCAGCAGCTGAGTTGTTTTGCCGCTGCCCTCGATGCCTTCCAAAGTAATAAAAAATGGCATAAATCAGTATCTTGGGTCGTTTGATTGATGGCCTCTCGGCACAGTTGAAATGAACAGTCATACTATAATGAATTTGTGCTTGGGTGCAATTGATATATATAGAAAGTTGGTGTAGTATGACTGACTTTCAGCGCCACTGATTAATCTGTGTGAGAGTGACGCTCCCGCGGCCGTCGAGAAAATAATCTGTTCATGAAATCATCTGTCAGCATGGATAAAGATAACTGGCAAAAACTTGAAAAGACCCTGGGCTATTCGTTCCGGGACAAGTCACTGCTGGTCAACGCCATGACCCATAGATCTTTTGCCAATGAATATCCTGACACGACATGCCCGGATAATGAGCGTCTCGAGTTCCTCGGCGATGCGGTGCTGGACCTGGTCGTCAGCGAGTACTTGATCGGTGCGCTGCCGGATGACGATGAGGGGAGCCTGACCCGGATCAGGGCCGATGTTGTCGCCATGCCAAGCCTTGCCGCGCTGGCGGGATCCCTCGGGATCGGCCGGGAGCTTCTGTTGGGTAAAGGTGAATCCGGCAGCGGCGGCCGGGAAAAGCCGAGCCTGCTTGCAGACGCTCTGGAAGCCTTGTTCGGTGCCGTGTTCGTCGATGGTGGCTACGAAGCGGCCAGATCCGTTGTCCTGCCACTGGTGACTCCGCTGCTGCAACAGGCTTCTGCTGATGAGGGGCAGGATCACAAAAGCCGTTTGCAGGAATTCCTGCAGGCGACCCGGAAGGAGTTGCCGGTCTACAGGATGATAGATGCATCAGGGCCCGACCATGACCGTGTTTACCGGGTCGAGGTGTTGATCGGGGACTGTGTGTATGGTGCTGGCCAGGGACGAACGAAAAAGAATGCCGAGCAGCTAGCCGCGCAAGCGACGTTAATACTCCTGGAGCAGGACTCATGAAAATTTACCCGGTTTTCATCCCCCACGCAGGGTGTCCGCACCGCTGTCTTTTCTGTGCACAAAACAAGTCTACCAGCAAGGATGAAATTCCCGATGCTGATACGGTCGTCCGCCAGCTGGACGCCATGTTGCCGGTACATGGCCGTGGTCAAATTGCCTTTTACGGTGGCACATTCTCACTTTTGCCGATCAGGCAGCAGCAGCGTTTTTTGGATGCTGCCGGACGCTTCGTTGCCTCCGGCAGGGTGTCCGGCA
>JAFDBW010000051.1 GCA_019313105.1 Deltaproteobacteria bacterium
GTGAAAAGTTCGTAGTCAACATTGGTAAATTGATCTTTTTGGATCAGGAGCTTGTAGATCACGATCACACCGATAACGTGTTCCTTGATTTTGAGCGGGATACATACGATCGGCTTTTCAAAATCGCGCTGGTAACCTTCCATCGTTTCGATGAAGTAATTTTCGCCGTTCTTGACCGATTCACCGATAATCCCCTTGCCGACAGCTATCGAAGGCATTTCCGAGGTTTCCAGACCTTCACTGGCAACAGGCTCAAGTTGATTGGTTTTTTCATCAAGGAGTAATACGCCGAATTCTTCTGCACCAATCAGGTTGATTACAATTTCCAGGATGATCTGGAGGACTTCTTTAAAATCCAATGTCGAATGTAGCTGGTAGGACGCAATGTAGAGATTGGCGAGCATGTTGTTTTCTTCTTCAATCTCGATATAGCGGTTTGCAAAGCTCTGGTTCTCCTCTTCAACCGTCTTGATCCGCCCCAGGATTTCTTCCTTTTCCAGTTCCAGCGCTTCGATTTTTCTCATCAACTCAACGGTATCGACTGATTCGGAGGAAACCTCGTGCCCTTTATCCTTGAGCGCCTCCTCGAGTTTAACGATGCGAAACCGGAGTCGTTCGTTCTCCTTGAGCAGATCCTGAGTGAACTCAGCCCCTTTTTTAAACATCTGCAGAAAATCGTCTGCACGCGAGGCAGTATCTTTTTCTTCGTCACTATGACTCATACCCTGCTCCTCGTTAATTATTCACAGTAAAACCTGCAAATGATAACAATCCTGCGGAAAAATATCCAGCGTTAATACCCGCAATCATGCAGGATTTCCTTGCAGACCAACGGTAACGGCACAATCAGGTCTACCAGTCCGGTCGCAATGGCTTCCTTGGGCATGCCGAAAACGACGCAGCTTTCCTCGGCCTCGGCAAAAACCTTCCCACCGGCAGACTTGATTGCACGAGTTCCCATGGCTCCGTCATTACCCATTCCGGTCAGGACAACACCGAGGACCCGATCGCCGAACACAGCTGCAGAGCTGGAAAAAAGGATATCAACTGAAGGCAAATAACGCTGGTGACCCTTCGGTTCAGAAACCTTGGCGACGATTTCGTCGCCATTCGCAAAAAACTCCAGGTTTTTACCGCCGGGAGCAATCAGAACCTGTCCAGGTTTTACCAGGTCGCCATTTTCTGCTTCGCGAATGGTCAACGCAGAAAAACGGTTAAGCCTTTCGGCAAAAGCCCGGGTGAAATCCGGGGGCATATGCTGGACGACAGCAAAGGCAACCGGAAGATCTTCCTGAATGGCAGAAAAAATATTCTGCAACGCCGGAGGGCCACCGGTTGAGGAGCCGATCACCACCATGCGATAACCGGAGCTGGCTGTTTCGGACACATTCTTTTTCCTGGAAGCCGGCTTAACGAACAGTTCTTGTGCCCGGGCGGCATTATCTGCCCTGGCCATGACATTTTTCAGATTGGCGGACGTTACCTCACGGACTTTGGCGAGGAGTTCTTCGCGGATATCCATTAAAACCGGCGAGACACTGGAAGACGGTTTCGGCACAAATTCAACAGCACCCAGGTCAAGAGCCTTGAAGACATTCTCATCATCAGCTCGGGAAGACACAACTATGATCGGCGTTGGCTGTTTCTGCATGACAATGCGCAGGAGAGTGAAGCCATCCATGCGTGGCATTTCAAGATCAAGAGTAATCAGGTCCGGGCGCAAATCGATCAGCTTACGCAGTCCCTCCTCACCGTCGCAGGCGTAACCGACGACCTCGACATTGGGCAATGATTCGAGCATCTTGACAATTGTGCGACGGTTGAAAGCTGAATCATCAACCACCAAAACCCTGACCCGGCCCTGATTCATAGCAGGCCCCCTGATAATGAACTGGTTGCCAGGGGTTTCTGGTATACCATATCGTGCTGGAAATGTTTGAGCTGGAAAGAGGTGCTGAGGTTGATCAGTGATTCGGAATGTCCAAGAAGCAGAAATCCTTCAGGGTTCAGCCTTTGAAAGAAACTTTCTATGGCTTTCTTTTTTCCGGCCTGGTCGAAATAGATTATTACGTTGCGACAGAAGATCACATCCATCTTGCCCAACAGGGCGATGCGGGCACTGTCAAAAAGGTTGAGATGACTGATCGACACAAGATTGCGGACTTCATCATTGACGCGATATTTTTCCCCATGTTTGGTGAAAAATAGGCGTTTCTTTGTATCGTCGGTACTTCTGAACGAGGCGTTGCCATACAGCCCTTCACGCGCCATGTGCAGAACCCTCTGGCTGATGTCTGTGCCAATCACTTCCACTCTCCAGGAACTTAACCACGGCTGATCGAGCAACAACATGGCAATGGTGTAAGGCTCTTCTCCGGACGAACAGCCGGCACTCCATATCCGCAGCGTCTGCTTACCTTCTTTCTCCTTGGATTGCCGTATTTCCGGCAGGATGTCCTCAACGAAAGTGCACAGCTGAAAGTCTTCCCGGAAAAAATAAGTTTCATTGGTTGTCAGCTGGTCGATGATCTCTGACAACTCCTGGTCTTTATTCTGGTTATAACGCAAAAAATAATAGTAATCCTTGAAGTTTTTCAGTTTATGCTGATGGAGGCGCTTGCCCAGGCGCTTTTCGAGCAGGTACTTGGAATCCTCTGTGAAATTCAACCCGCAATGTTGATATACGAAATCCCGCAGCAGGCGAAATTCATCCGGATCCATTTTTATGTCAGGGGCCGCAAATAACATTTATGACATTACTCGACAGGTAAACCGGCCAGGGTGTCGACCAATTGCTGACGCACGACTTCCTCAGTCTCAATTGCCAGACGTCGTTCCAGAAGGTTTCTTGCTCCGGCACCGATGACCTCTGCGGCACTGCGGACGATTTGTGCACGAACGATCCAGAAAGAGTGATTAATCAGTTTCTCAGCATGGGTTTGTACCCAGTCGCCGGAACCGTGGCGAGTCAAGAGGTTCATAGCAGCCGTAACAACTTCTTCGTCATGATGGTCCAGGGCAGAAATCATCTGCGGAACGGCTGAAATATCGGACAGGCTGGCCAGGGTTTCCAGGGCGGTAATGCTGACGAGTCCGACCGGGTCAGAGAGTGCCTGCTCGATAAGGTCGCGACTGCGCTCACCGGCGATTCTGCCCAAGCCGCGCACAGCAGCAGACCGAACCCAGATGTCCTCATCCTGCAGGGCCAACTGTAAACCGTCGAGAACGCTCTCGTCGTCGCAGTTGGCAAGGATGTCCACGACTGTCCTTCTGACTTCGGCGTCTTCATCGGTCAGGGTCAGCAACAGCGTGCTGATATGTTCTGTAATATCGTGGCGCTCGAAAACCCTGATAGCTGCTCTCCTGACTTCAGCTGCAGAATCTTTCAGGGCGAGTCCCAATGCATCGAGAACGTCCGCTTTGTCGAGTTCTCTGAGCACGACGACAGCCAATTCCCTCTGCACAGCATCGGTATGGTTGAGCAACGGCTGCAAAGCAGCAAACGTATCGTCAGGGTAGTTGTCGCCCAGGGCGGTTAATGCCAACGATGCGGCGGTTCGAACCTCACTGTCCTCGTTCTGCAAACAGGCGACCAGACCGGGGAGAGTGTCGGCGGAACCGATTTTCCCTAGGGCATGGACGGCCATGCGCACCACCTGCATATCTTCATCCTGCAACACATCCTTTAGTAACGGCAGCGCATCAGCGCACTCGCACTCACCAAGGATGTAGGCTAAATAAGCACGTCTGGCACCAGTCAGTTCAGACCATTCGTCGATGAGGACCTGCGGATTGGCACGACCAATATCGATCAGGGCATCAAGTGCGGTTTGTTGCAGTGTTTCAAATTCCAGAAGACCCAACAGTTGCACGACAGCAGCATCTTCAGCAAGCCAGCCAAGGATTCTGATCGAAGACCGTCTCAGGGCGTCGTTGTATTCATCATCAAGGTAGCCGCTCACCGTCGCTGCAAGAGGACCTTTATCACATTCCGCCAGAACCTTTCTGATTGCGTCAGGATGTCGATTATAAATTTCCACAACCGCCAGGATCGCAGATTCTCGGACGTTGCGCATCGCATCAGTCAATGCACTGACGAGTTCAGGAACAGCAGACGCATCACCGGCCTTGCCCAGGCAGTCTATCAAGGCTTTACGGAGCAGTTTTTCATCCTTGTAGGGTAACAGTTCAGATAGAGCAACAGGGGCGGCAATCCGGCTCAAAGCGTCCAGAATCGTGAATTGCAGCAGCAGGTCAGGCAATTGCATCGCTTTGAGCAGGGCTGGCACAGCTTCCCTGGCCCTCAACTTACCAAGATTTTCGGCGGCCGCCGCCCTGACATTGCTGTCGATGTCCTCCAAACCGATGGTCAAAACCGGGACAGCTTCCGGTGCAGCAATATCTCCAAGGATGTCAATAATAAACTTGCGCACGTCTTGATCCGGGCATCTTGCGTGCTCAATCAGCATCGGCACGGCACTTCGCCCCATCCGTCCAAGGATTTCAACTGCGGCATTGCGTAAACCGGCATTCTCTTCTGCATGCAGAAGCTCAATGACTTCACCAATAAAATCCTTGCATACCGGCATACTCAGGAACAAGTCGATGGACTGCTTGCGAACCCGCCAGCTCTCGTCGCCGAACGCCTTGAAAATCAAGCCAAGCCCCTCACTGGGGTCGCTGGCCGCCAAGTCACGCAGGCCCTGCAAACGGTTCTCCTCGTCAGGTGAATGCAACGCATCGGTTATCTGGTCAAGAATACTCACTGTTCATCCTTGCCTTTCTATCAGAGGCCCAGTTCTCGACTTCGCTTGTTCAGGAAGTCGAGAAAGGCCGCCTCAAGGATCTTGCTGTTCTGTATCTGGGGGCTCGGGAACCGCTCGCTGAACAACTGCCTTGCTTCCCTGATCTCATTCGCCAGAAGTTCCGACCAGTTCCCTTCCTGAATGCCCTCATCGACTCGCTCCTGATAATAGAGTGAGATGTCCGAAACGATAATCCGAGCCAGGCGTTCGGCTCGTTGACGCTCCGTTGCATCATCTGCAGAAACTTCCTGTTGTTCCGCAGACTGAATCTTTTTATTGACCGAGTTTATGAAATCAGGCGATTGCATTACGTCATCAGCAGATGACAACTTAAGGCCATTTTTTTCCGCTTCGCCCTGAACAGTTGGGCCGGTTGCCGGCGTAGCGTCGACTAGCAAACGGTTGATTTTCAGGACAAGATCGTACGGGATATGGTGCTTCTCGATATAATCATCCGCCCCGTAGAGCGAATTCGGCGAACGTTTGTATGCGGCGCGGTTGTAAACTGAAGACAGCAGGATGATCTTGACATTTTCAAGGCCTGGCCGACGCCTGACCTTTTCAACGACCTCAAAGGCGTACAGCCCCTGCAGTGCAACATCGACAACAGCCACCTGCGGGCGCAAGACATCCATAGTGGTCAAAACTTCGTCACCGTTATGTTGAAGAACCCCCTCAAAACCGGCATTTTCAACAATTTCACGAATCGTACCACACAGTTCTTTGTCACTATGGGCGATCAAGACGCGTACCTTGGCTTTCAGTTCAACGGCAGGGACATGTGGCAACTCGGCAGTAAACGGTGTCCGACAGCGGGCGCAACGTAAGGTGACTCGCTTACCGGCTAACTTTTCGCGATCCAGGCGAAACTTGGCAGCACAGGATGGACATTTAACAATCATCAACAAACCTAAAAAAATGGCTGGGGCCGAGAGAAGACATAGCATGTTCTGCCAGTCGCACTATTTAATATTATCCAACTTCTGCAATTCGATTTTTTCATCAGACGAAAGGACTTTTTCCAGGTCAATCAGCATGATCAGATCATCATCCCGACGCGCAACACCAAGAAAACAATGTGCCTCTGGCCCGTCTATAAACTGGGGGGCAGGAGCAATGTCCTGGCGCCCGAAGCGTTTTACCTCAGTGACTTCATCGACCATCAGGCCAATAATCCTGCCCGAGAGAGAACAGACAACAATCCGGCTCTTACGGTTCGCTTCGCTGATCGGCTGGTCAAAACGTTTACGCAGATCAGCAACCGGGATCACGACTCCGCGCAAATTGATGACGCCTTCAATAAAGGAAGGTGCTTTGGGAATGGGTGTCAACTTCTGTGGACGGATTATCTCCTTGATTCGCATGATATCAAGGGCATACAGCTCAGAACCAATTCTGAAGCAGGCAAGTTGCACCTCCTGCCGGAGGACTTTGTCGTCTGGTACTGTCAAGGATGTATCAGCGCTTCGCAACGTCATGACATTCAGTCAATAAATCGCTGAATGGTCTCGATGACCATAGCCGACTTGAACGGTTTGGTTATGTACCAGTCTGCTCCGACCTGTTCACCACGAGCCATATCTTCACGGCTCTTTTTAGCTGTCAGCATGATCACGGGTATCTGCTTGGTCTCGCTGTTCGATTTAATCCTGCGACAAACCTCGAAGCCGTCAATTTCCGGTAGCATTATGTCTAAAAGCACGAGATCAGGCCGTACCTTTTCTATGGCATCCAACGCCGCCTGGCCATCTGCAGCACCATGTACTTCGTATCCCTTTGAAGTCAGCAGGATACTTTCCAGTTTGAGCAAGCTCTCCTCATCTTCGACGACTAGGATTTTCTTCTTTATCACCGTAATCTCCTTTCAATCGTCAATTCAGCTCGACGTCTAAAACATGATTTAGCTGCAACAAAATGATCATTCGACCCTGATAGCGGCCAATGCCGAAGATCATTTCACGATCCAGCCCGGACAGTACTCCAGGGGGCGGCTCAATCTCATCCTCGACGAGGTTGACAACCTGGTTAATATTGTCGACCAGAAGACCGACTGTCATCTCTCCCGACTGGCAGACAACGATACGCGAGTTTACTGTTATTTCTGCGACACCCAGATTCAAGCGGCAGCGCAAATCGAACACCGGAACAACGACACCGCGTAGAGAGATAATTCCTAAAACAAACTCCGGGGACCTGGGAATTTCCGTAAATTCCCTCGCTTTGATTATCTCGCTAATTTGCCTAATGTCCAGCGCATACTCCTCATTGTCGAGTTGGAAAGCCAGGTACTGACAGACATTCTGGGATTGCGCAGCAACCTGATCCTGCAGCATCGCCGCGTAGGATTCATCGTTAGCTAAAACCAGCTCGTCCGTTGCAGCAAAGATGCGGTCAAGGCTTTCGGTAATCTTCGTCGGCTGGTTATCAGGAACGGCCACAACACCCTCTTCAACAGGCGTTTTTGCAGTTTCGGTGTCTTCCTCACCCAAGTCAGGATCTGGCACCATCTCACGCTCAGGCGCAGCCTCTGGTAGGGCGGCGTCCGATTTGACTTGGGCCTTGGCTTTTTTACGTATCTCTGCGATATCCATCTGTTATCCGTGGTCCTGTTGTGGCAGGTTGTTGTCAAGCTCCAGCATCACAGCATCCATAACACCCCTATCAACCCGCTCACCACCCCTGCCGAAGCACTCCAATAATGCCAGTGACGCGGCATGATTGATCATGCGCGGGATACCTCCCGAATAGGCATAGACGGAGTCAACCGCCTCATCACCGAAAAGTCCGGGCCTGCCACCAGCTTTAATGATTCTGAAATCCAGGTATTCGGCCGTCTCTGCCAGATTGAGCGGTTGCAGATCGTACTGCATACCGATCCTTTGACGCAAAGGCTCGTAGGCACGGTGTCTGAAACGTCTTTTCAGCTCCGGCTGTCCCATCAGAACGATACTGATCAGGTTTCTGTCATCCAGTTGAAAATTAGTCAGCAACCTGATTTCGTCGAAAGTCTCCTTGTGCGGTACAAGCTGTGCCTCGTCAATCACCACGACCGGAGTCGTATCCTTCTCATAGAAATCGAATAAAATCCTGCCGATCTGTTCAAGCAGATCGACTTTGAAACTGGCCGGGCACTCAACGCCAAGATGGCGGGCCAGGCTACTGAGGAACTCCAACGGAGTCAATCGCGGGTTGATCAGGCAGATGACCTTGAAGCTTTCATCAAGAGTGTCCATGAGAGCCCGCGACAGGGTTGTTTTGCCACAACCAATCTCGCCGGTCAGTAGCACCAGATCGCGCTCCTCGACTGCGTATTGCATGCGAGCCAAGGCCTCGCGATGGCCACGGCTCAAAAAAAGAAACCGGGGGTCCGGCGTCTTACTGAAGGGCCTTTCCTGAAGCCCGAAGTACGTTTCATACATTGAGTGCAGACTCGCCGCGCAACGCTTCGCTCATCAATCCGGCTACGTCCAGCACCAGGATGGTTTTCTGGTTACCCAGTTCGGCCGCCCCAGAAATTCCCTTGACGAACGAGAGAGCTTTACCGAGCGACTTGATGACAACATCCTGCTGACCAAGCAAATCATCAACCACGAAGCCCATGCGTTTGTCAGCCAGACCGACAATTGCAACAAACAGACGCCGGCCTTCATCAACTTCATCGAGAGACTGGCCAAAGACCTTGTCGAGGCGCAGCAGTGGCACGGTGCTTTTGCGCAGTTCGATAACTTCGCGCCTCTCAACCGTCTGGATGGCATCATCTTCAACCATCAGGGTTTCAAGCACCGAATTAATCGGAATCGCATAGGTCTTCTTGCCGACCTGAACAATCAAGGCCTTTATGATGGCCAGGGTAATCGGCAGGGTAATGATGATACTGGAGCCATGGCCGAACCGGCTGTACACCTCAATCATTCCGGATAGTGCTGCAATATTATTTTTAACCACATCCATACCGACACCACGACCGGAAAGGTCACTGACTTCATCACGGGTTGAGAACCCGGGCATAAACAGCAGCTCGTGGAGTTCCTCCTCAGTCAAA
>JAFDBW010000052.1 GCA_019313105.1 Deltaproteobacteria bacterium
GCCTCGGCTATAATCGCGCCGCGCGGATGATCGAAAAGATGGAAGCCGAAGGCATCGTCGGCCCCTCTGACGGCACCAGCCGCCCACGCGAAGTTTTCATCAGCAAGATTGGTGGAGACGCATAAGGCTGTCTGCTTTATCCGTGTTTTGGCACATGAACACTCAATCAATACACAAAAGAGGCGGCCCGGAGAAGGCTGTCCCTTTCTCTATGATGACCTCCGGCTGAATTTTGTCAGCCGCCTGAAGGACCAACCCTGACAAAGCAACCTCTTCGTTTGCCATATGGACCATATCTCGCCTGCCGAAGTCCAGTTAGACCTCCGGCAGTCATCCTCCGGTATCAGACACATGGCTTCATAGACCGGGCTCGTCTAAAAAAGCCAACTGCCAGATCAGCAAAGATACACGGCCCGCAGCTCAAATGTCCGATCGCAATATTACATCTCTTGCCGCGAATTGTTTGAAAAACGGCCCGGGGATGCTAACATGTGAACTCTGGTACAATAGGGAGACCAAACGATGGACATCAACGATTTAAAGCACTTACTGACGGCCGTGCAGAACAGGGACCTGACTGTTGAGGAAGGCCTGGAACGCTTACGTGCCTTGCCTTACGAGGAGACCGACATCGCCAAGATCGATCACCATCGCGCCCTGCGACAGGGTGTGCCAGAGGTGGTCCTTGGCGAGGCAAAGTCGGCGGAGCAAGTTGCAACGATCGTAAAACACATGGCCGCCCACGGCGACAATGTTTTGGTGACCAGGGTTTCCATAGAAAAAGCCGGATTACTGTCAAATGCTCACCCGCAAGGGGAATACGATCCAGTGGCCCGAACCTTCACGCTACAGCAAAAGCCCTTTGCCGATCATGGCCGGGGCAAAATCCTCGTCGTCTGTGCCGGCACCTCCGACCTGCCGGTTGCGCGAGAAGCAGTTGTCACCGCACGGATGTTCAACAACCAGGTTGAGGAACTGGTCGACGTCGGCGTCGCCGGCATCCACAGGCTGCTGGCTCACACCAGCGAACTCTGCGAGGCAACCGTGATCATCGTCGTCGCGGGCATGGAAGGAGCCCTGCCCTCGGTGGTCGGTGGACTGGTCGATGTCCCTGTGATTGCCGTTCCCACTTCTGTCGGCTATGGGGCGTCCTTCAACGGCGTTGCAGCCCTGCTCGGCATGCTCAATTCTTGCGCCGGGGGGATCAGCGTGGTCAACATCGACAACGGCTTCGGTGCGGCCTTTGCCGCAACCCGCATCAACCGAAAACGGGAAACATGACCACCCTTTACCTCGACACTTTTTCCGGGATATCTGGCGACATGATCCTTGGCCTGCTGGTCGACCTGGGTATCGCCCTGGACAGCCTCCAGGCAGAACTATGCAAACTGCCGGTGAATGGCTACCGGCTTGAGCAAAAACAGGAAAAGCGCCACGGCATCGGTGGCACACGGGTAGAGGTCGTCTGCGATGGCGGACAACCGTCACGGACCTGGTCCGAGATTGACGCCATGATTGAGGCAAGCGCATTAACCCTACCGGTGAAAGACACGGCGCGCCGCATCTTCCGCTGTCTCGGCGAAGCTGAGGCACATGTTCACAGGGTCGGACTGGATGAGGTTCACTTTCACGAAGTCGGCGCCGTCGATGCAATTGTCGACATTGTCGGCAGCGCTATTGGCCTGCAGTTGCTCGAAATTCATGAGGTTATCTGTGCCCCGCTACCACTGTCCAGCGGCATGACGCAGGGCAGTCACGGCAGCATCCCCCTGCCGGCCCCGGCCACCCTGCAGATTCTTTCCGGCCAGCCGGTGCGCAATGCCGGCAGTGGCCAGGAACTGGTCACGCCGACAGGTGCAGCGATTGCTGCGTCTATTGCCCGGTTCGGGCAGATGCCGGAGATGGCTATTGCCCGGATCGGCTACGGTGTCGGTGGCTGGGACCTGGAAGAACGGCCCAACCTGTTACGCGGTATCGTGGGCAGCCAGTCTCTCACTTCAGGCCTTGAATATGATCTTGTCACCGTCATCGAATCACATATTGACGACTCGTCTCCGGAATGGCTCGGCGCCCTGATCGACAGGCTGATGGACGAGGGCGCCCTGGATACCGCGCTCGCCCCTCTGCAAATGAAAAAGAACCGCCCGGGGTCACGACTGACGGTGGTTGCAAAACCTCATGATGCCGCCAGCCTGGCCCGGACGATTTTACTGGAAAGCAGTGCCATCGGAGTACGGATGTACGAGACCCGACGCATCAAGCTGAGACGGCAATCAGCGACAGTTCGGACTCGTCTCGGCGACGCTGAAGTCAAGTTGATCTACGAGGCAGAGCGACTGCTGCGCATCACCCCGGAGCATGCCAGCTGCCAGCAGCTGGCAAAGGCCAGTGGCCGCCCGCTACCGGACGTCTTCCGCATCGTCACAGCAACAGCCAACCGCCAATTCGGACTGGAGGAGTAAGTGCGCAAGCTAACCCTTTTCCTCGCCAGCAACGCCGGCCTCGGTTATGCCCCATTTGCGTCCGGGACTTTCGGCACCTTGGCCGGCATTCCGGTCTTCTACCTGACCGGAGAGTGGCCATGGTGGCTTTACATGATCACCATGACCGCCCTGCTCTTCCTCAGTTTCTGGGTCGCCGATGCCGCCGGACAGATCTACGGCGTTGCCGACGACGGCCGGATTGTTATCGATGAGCTGATGGGCTACCTCGTTACTGTTGCCTTCCTGCCCTGGAGCTGGAGTGCGGCGTTAATCGGCTTCTTCTGGTTTCGCCTGTTCGACATCCTCAAACCGCCGCCGGCAGGATGGCTTGACAAGAACTTCAAACACGGTGTCGGCGTCGTCCTCGATGACTTTGCGGCAGGCCTTTACGCAGCCATCGCCTTGCGCCTGACCTTGTGGGCCTTCAACCTGGGCTAAAACCGACATTCGATGAAAATTGCAATCTTGACCATAGGTGATGAACTGCTCAACGGCGACCTGGCTGACACCAATACCGCGGCCATTGCCGGGATTTTGATCAGTCATTCGCTGCCGGTGCACGAAGCGGCCACAACAGGTGACCGGGAAACAGACATCGCTGCGGCGCTGCAACGTCTGGCGGCAACCCAGGACGCGGTCGTCGTGACCGGTGGACTTGGTCCGACCGGAGACGACCGGACCGCCAAGGCTGCAGCCTCTGCCTTCAGCAGGCCTCTCAGCCTGAACGACAAGGCGCTGCAACAAATCAGGGCGCGTTTTCGCATTATGCAGCGCAGCATGCACCCTGCCAATGAAAAGCAGGCCATGCTTCCCGGCAGAAGCACGGTGATTGCCAACCACAACGGCACGGCGCCGGGCTTCCATCTGCAGCATCACGGGACGGAGCTTTATTTCCTGCCGGGCGTGCCTCGGGAAATGCTCGTGATGCTTAAAGAATACGTTATCCCGTCGCTACTGGAGCGCTTTCCCGACCCGCCCCTGTTTTGCCAGCAAACTGTCACCGTTTTGGGCTTGCCCGAACCCGAAGTCGAATCCCGAATTTCCTCTAATCCCCTGCCGGAAGGGATCGAGTTGGCGTTCAACGTCGAACTCCCGGCGGTCCAGGTCAAACTGCGCGCTAAAGGTAAAGATGCACGGAAACTGGTTGACCGCGCCGAGTTGGTCGTCAGAAAAGCCCTCGGAGAATATGTTGTCGGCTTTGGTAACGAGACTCTGGCGGCAGCAACAGCGAAACACCTCATCTCGGAGGGTTTGACGTTGTCACTCGCCGAATCATGTACGGGTGGGTTGATCGCCAAACTGCTCACCGACCAGGCCGGAGCTTCGGCCTTTCTCGAGCGCAGCGTCGTGACTTACGCCAATTCGGCAAAAATCGATTGTCTGCAAGTATCGCCGGACATTCTCGAACAGCACGGCGCTGTCAGTGAAGACTGCGCGGTGGCCATGGCCCGTGGGGTGAAGGCTGCATCGCGGACCGATATCGGCCTTGCCGTGACCGGCATTGCCGGACCGGATGGCGGCACCGAAGACAAACCGGTCGGCACGGTGTTCATGGCTATGACTGGTCCTTATGGCGAGCGTGTCGAAAGGCTCCATTTTCACGGCAACCGCGAACAGGTACGTATGCGTACTGCTTGTACCGCTCTCGATTGGCTTCGACGCCAGGCCTTGCAACAGATTTCCGACGAGCCGCAGGAGGACTAATCATGCCTGTCGTCATCAGCGGGTTGGTCGGAGTCGCATTTCTCATCGTTGCAGCCTGGGCAATATCCTGCCGAAAAAAAGCCGACACTCTGCAAACCCGCCTGTCGGAAATGGCAAAAGAGAAGGTTTTGCAGGAGGAGCTTCTCGAGCATCTTCGCAACCGAGACCGGCTCTTCTTTCAGGATGCCGGAGAAGCAACCTTCGTGTTCGACCAGGCGAGCGGGGCCCTGCTCGAGGTCAACCAGGTGGCGAGACCGCTTTTGGGGTACGCCCCGTCGGAAACCATTCTTCTGAGCTTCAAGGCCCTGTTCTCCCGGGAGCAGAGACGGCGACTGCTGCGAACCATCAGCAAAGCCCGCAAAACTGGTCACGCAGAGGCCCTTGCGGTGAAAATCCGCCGCAAGGACGGTTCACTGTTTGTCGGCGAAGTGAAGTTCCGGTCAGGCCACATCGATGACAAAGAGATCATCTACGGGACCTTTCGCGACACAACCCAGATCACCAACCTGCAGATCGAACTGCGCCGGCACAATCGCCACCTGACGCTTCTGAATCAGATCTCCCACCGGGTCGCCGAGGGTCACGACCTGGCCCAGACTCTGGAGATCATTCTCGGCGAGGTTGTCAGGAGCTTCTCCATCTCCGGTGGCGGCATCTTTCTCCTCGAGCATCGCGGAACGGAGATGAAGCTGGCCCTGCATCGTAACATCCCGGATAGCGTGGTCGAGGAGCTCGGGCAAATACAGCCGGGAATGGGGCTGGACGGAAAAGTCGTGGAAAGCGGCCTGCCGCGCATGTCGACAAACCTGAA
>JAFDBW010000053.1 GCA_019313105.1 Deltaproteobacteria bacterium
CATGGTCGCCAGGTCACCGACAACCACGACCGGGCGAGACAGCCCGGCAAAGGTGCCCTTGCTAGCGGCCTGGACAATGATTTCCGGGCCAACCCCGGTTGGATCACCCATGGTGATGAGAAGTGGTTTCTTCATAAATTCTGTTCGCTGATTATCGGCCAAAGAAACAGTATAGCCCAGCCGCGAAAAAGTCCTCAACCTGATTTACATATTCTGTTTTCTGTTCCGAACAGGGAAAGCGGTTTTCAAACCAGGCGGAAGTGGTTATACTCAGGTTATTTCAACGTGTCATGCGCACCTGGAGACCCTTGGATGAAGGATAAACTGTTTGAACGTCGAAAAGCTGAGCGTCGTTACGCCCTGAATTTTCTCGATTATGAAATTCTTGGTGACTCCGGTGAGGTGACTGGCCGCGGCCTCGCCCGCACCCTCAACGTCAGCGATGATGGGCTGCGCCTGGAAACCGGGCAATTCTTTGAACCTGGCCAGCAGCTGCGCATTACCCTGGGCCTCAACAATGACCTGGTCCAGGTTACGGGCCAGGTGGTCAACTCGCAACCTGAAAATGAAGAGATCTGCAGCAGCGGGGTCCTGTTTATAGAGCTTGACGGTCAGGACCGGGAGACCTATCGGAAACATTGCGAAACGTTAAAAACATCACTGGGTCAATAGCACCAGATGGAGATAAAACAGAAAGCCCGCCTGCAACAGGTGGGCTTTTACATGTCATGAACAAAACCTTGCCAGCACCAGTTAGTGCCTGTGGTCTTTCAGCAGGACAGGTCAAAGACGGATATCGATATATGCTTTCGTTTTGAGGCTCTTGGTCCATTCCTTGATCCGGGCATCGGTCTTCTGATCCATGATCGTTTGGTAAATATCGAATTTCACGTCGTCAAACTGCCGCAGACCGCCGGCCTGCCTCTGATTAATCCGGAACAGGAGAATCGCCTCTTTCATTTCTACCGGATCACTGTAGCCGCCGTCAGCCACAGCTTCGATCGCAGCAAGAAATTCGGGGTTCAGGTCAGCATAGGCAACATTGCCCATATCGCTCCCCGTGGCGCCATAGGTCAGATTGTAGCTGTCCACCACCTGGTCGAAGTCTTCATTGTTACGCAAACGCTCCAATGCCTCGCGGACAACCGACTTGATCTTCTGCCGCTCCTGCTCCGAAGCCTTTCCCGAAACCGGGAAAGTGATCGCGCTGAGGTGAACTTCAGGAGCCAGGCGATAATCGTCCAGGTGAGCGCGATAGTATTCGACTATTTCCCGTTCGGGCACGTCAACCTGGCTACGCACCTCTTCACCGATCAACTTATAACGCAGAATCTGCTCAGCCAGGTTGTCGCGATAGGCCTGGAAATCCATGCCCTGCAAGGTGACGGCATCCTCAAGCTCCTCCCTGGTCAGCTGGTTCTTCTGCTGCACATCGAGCAGGGCGGTTTCAATCTCTTCATCAGAGACACTCAGCCTGAGTGCTTTGACTCGCTGCTGAACCAGGGTTTCCTCGATCATGCGTGATAAAAGTTCCTGGCGCAGCGCCCCGAGCTGGGCCGGGGATGGTTGCTTGTCCTGCTTTGCCAATTGCTCCTGAAGCTTCTGGTCGAGCTGGTAGGTCGTGATAATATCCGTGTTAACAACTGCGGCAATCCGGCTGACGACAGCAGCTGACGCCGTATTCAAGCCGATGCAGAGTAATAATAACAGGGCGATTCCGAACTGTCTCATGTGCTCCTCTTTCTTATCTGTTTTTATGGCTGGCTTCTTCGAGCTGGGCCCAGTCAACATTAATCACGGCCCGGGCCCGCATTTCCTGCAACCAGTCAAGATAAACAACTTCTTTTTTCTGACTTTCCAGGATCGCGCGGATTTCGTCCGACACCTCCTTTTTCTTCAGTCGGACCGCCTTGCGCTTCTCTTCGACGAGGAAGATATGGTACCCGTACTCACTCTTGACCAGGTCGCTCAGACGGTTGACCGGCAGGTCAAACACGACATCATCAAACTCCGGAGGCATCTCTCCCCGGGCAAAAAACCCGAGGTCTCCACCCTGCTCGGCATCCGGTGACAGGGAATATTCCGCAGCAATCTCTGCAAACGGTCGTCCCTGGCGCAGCAGGCCGAGAAGCTCCTGGCCCTCGGCTTCATCGGCCACGACAATCTGTCGGGCCCTGACCTGGGCAGGACGGTCGAACTGTTCGCGATTCGCTGTATAGTAATCAGAGATTTCCTTGTCCGCCACATCAACCTTGGAATACACCGCCTCCTCAAGGAGTTTCTCCATGATCAGGCTTTCCTTGAGTTCCTCGCGCCAGCCCTCCAGGGTCACTCCACGTTCTTGGAGCATTGTCTCGAAACTGGTCCCGGAATAGTCCTGGCGATATGCCAGTAACGCTGCATCAATGTCCGCCTCGGTGACCTCGATATTGAGCCGCCGGGCCTCATCATGGATCAGTTCACGGTCAATCAGCTGAACCAGAAAGGAGCGCTGCAGTTCCTCGCGTTCGATGCCGGTCAGTGGTTGGTCCTTCTGCAGGCTCTTTTCAAATTGAGCGAGGAATTCCGCTTTGCTGATTTCCCGGTCGTTGATGACGATCAGCGGCGGCATCGGTTTCATCTCCGGCTCCGCTTCACATCCGGACGAAAACAGGCCGGTGCCGAGAAGCAGAAGAGACAGTAATGTGATGCGTAACAATGACATGGGGTTTACACCTAAAGAGTTGGCAGCAGGTTGTCAAACTATCATAGCCGGCAAAATCCTTGCAATTCCTTTTTGGCGGCGGCCAGCACCGCATCGCGAGGGATTCGGCCGAGCCGGACCGTCAGCCGGTAATCCGGGCTGAAACGGTATTTTTTGCTGTCCTCAAGAAGGGCCAGGATCTGTTCCGGGGCGACCTTGGTTGATGCCGGGAAAGCAAAGACCAGGTTGTGTCCGTCATACTCGACCTGTTCGACATGGAGCTGTTTCATGAACACACGCAGCTTCATGACTTCCAGCAGTAATTCGGCTTCTCCGGGCAGTTCGCCATAACGATCTCGCAATTCATCTGCGGCCTGGTAGATCTCGACATCTTCCCGGGCTGAAGCCAGCTTGCGGTAAAGCACGAGGCGCTGATTGGGGTCGGCGACATAACGCTCCGGCAGAAACGCCGAAAGCCCCAGGCGAATCTCGGGATCAATCCGCTCTTCACGGGCCTGACCCTGCAATTCCTGGACGGTCTCTTCAAGCAGGTCGGTATACATCTCGAAGCCAATTGCAGCAACCTGGCCGGCCTGCCGGGCACCAAGTAGATCCCCGGCGCCGCGCAGCTCCAGATCGTGACGGGCGATGCGGAAGCCGGCACCCAGTTCGGCCTGCTCCTGCAGGACCTTGAGCCGTTCCCGGGCATCCTTGGTCAGACCCCCCTCGCCCGGGATCAACAGGTAAGCATAGGCGCGCTGATGCGAACGCCCGACCCGGCCGCGCAACTGGTAGAGCTGCGCCAGGCCGAAACAGTCGGCCCGGTTGATAATCATGGTATTCGCTGTGGGAATATCGATCCCGTTCTCAATGATCGTCGAACAGACCAGCAGGTTGGTCTCCCCTTCGATAAAATCAAGCATGACCTTTTCCAGCTCTTTTTCCGGCATCTGGCCGTGGCCAATACCGATTTTCGCCTGGGGGACCAGCCGGCGCAGGAAATCGGCCATCGCATCGATCGACTGCACCCGGTTATGGACAAAATACACCTGCCCACCGCGACGCAGCTCGCGCAGGATCGCATCACGGATCAGGTCATCGTCAAACCGGGTGACATAGGTACGAATCGCCTGGCGATCAACCGGCGGCGTGTCGATAATCGACAGGTTGCGCAGACCGGCCAGACTCAGATGTAGGGTGCGTGGAATCGGTGTCGCGGTCAGCGTCAACACGTCGACTTCGGCGCGCATCTTCTTCAGTCGCTCCTTGTGAGTCACACCGAAACGCTGCTCCTCGTCGATCACGATCAGGCCAAGGTTTTTAAAATGCAGGTCTCGCTGCAACAGCCGATGGGTACCGATCAGGATATCTACCTGCCCCTTGGCGGTGCGCTGAATGATCCGTTTCTGCTCGGCCGGGGTCCTGAAGCGCGACAACATCTCGACAACAACCGGGTAATCGGCGAAGCGCTGCCTGAACGTCTCGAGGTGCTGCCGGGCCAGCACGGTGGTCGGCACCAGAATCGCCACCTGTCGATTTTCGAGCACCGCCTTGAACGCCGCACGAATCGCGACCTCGGTCTTGCCGTATCCGACGTCACCGCAAATCAGGCGATCGACGGGACGCTCAGAAACCATGTCTTCGATGACCGCTTCGATCGCCTCCAATTGGTCAGGAGTCTCTTCGTGGGGAAAAGAGGCTTCGAATTCCCGGAACAGGCGGTCCGGAGGGGCGTAGCGAAAGCCTTTTGCCATCTGCCGCCGAGCCTGGATCTGCAGGAGCTCGCGGGCCAGTTCCTCAATGGCCGCCCGCGCTTTCAACTTGGCTTTTTCCCAGGCACCGCCACCCATCTTGTCGAGTCGCGGCGAGCTGCCATCGGAAAGATACTTCTGGACCTTCTCGATGCGCTCTATCGGCAGGTAAAGCCGGTCATCCCCAGCATACTCAAGATGCAGGAAATCTCCGGCGACATCACCGGTCTGCAGGTGGACCAGGCCAAGGTAGCGCCCGATACCGTAATCCGTGTGCACGACCAGGTCATCGAGTTTCAGGTCGGCCAGCGACGATTCGAAAACCCTTTGCCGGCGGCGTACCCTGCGATGGGTGCGTGGGCCGAAGATTTCATCGTCACAGATGATCGCGAGCTTTTCCTCAACCAGCCTGAACCCGTTATCCAGGCTTCCGGTGGTCACGGTCAGCCCTGCCGGCACCTGACGTCCCGGGACCAGTTCCGGAACCCAGTTCACCGGCAGCTCGCTTGGCGCCAGAAGGTCGAGCAGGCGCTCCGCCTGGCCACGTTGATGACAGACCACTAGAATTCGCCACTCATCGTTCAACCAGTCTTGAAGACGTTGCACCAGGGGAGCGAGGCTGCCGTCATGTTCGGCGTGGTCCGGCCGCAAATCAGCGTTGCCAGTGACCGGAACACGGTATATCGAGGATTCATTTTCGAGCCGGTAAACCTGTAGAGAGACCAGGTCGATACGCGAACCCCTGGCCAGGCGATCTTCCAGGTCCCGGTTAACGAGATAAAAATCCTCGGCCGGAACAAAAGGCTCCCCGCTCCGCTCCGCCCGCTCGGCCCCACAACGAATTGCGTCGCTGAACTCGTCAGCAGCCGCGGTAACCGCTGGGGGGTCGAGTAACAGCCAGGTGAAGCGATCGAGATAATCGAACAGAAGTCCCAGCTTTTCATAATTCAGCGGCAGAAGGTTCTCCCGGCCGGGGGCCAGCAGTCCTTCACGGACTTCCTCGAGAATCATCTCTCGTTGGCGACGTGGGATCTCCAGGTCATCACAGCGTTCCTTGAACCGCCGGGTGAAGGTTTCCAGGTGCGCTCCGGCAAGGATCATCTCCCGGGCTGGCACCAGGTCAAGCCTGACCATGTGACTGTCGAGGGAACGCTGGCTGACGGGATCGAAGGCCCGGATCTCTTCGAGTTCATCACCGAAAAAGGCCAGCCGCACCGGTTGCTCGAGCATCGGCGGGAAAAGGTCAACCAGGTCACCACGCACGGCGAAGCAGCCCCGGTCCTCGACCAGCGAGACCCGCTGATAACCAAGCGCAGTCAAGCCCTTGAGAAGCTCGTCACGGCAGATCTCCTGGCCGATTTCAAGCTGCAGGACCAGGGCATCGAGAGCGCTGCGTGGCAGGACTTTTTGTTGCAAAGCCTTGACCGTGGTGACAACAGCCCTGCCGCGACCAGCGGCAAGTGCCGCCAGAGTTGAAAGCCTGGTCGCTTCGATTTCAGGGTGGGGGCTGAGCGGTGCGTAAGGTTCGGTTTCCCAGTGTGGGAAGAAAAGAATATCTGCGGCAATACCGTGATAGAAACCCAGAGCCCGATGGAAGCGCTGGGCCGTAACCTGATCGGGTGCGACAACCAGAAGGGTCGAAAAGGGGTCTTCCCGCGCCAGCAATCCGGCGCTGAACCAGGCATCGCTGCTGCCGTTCAGGCCGAGGATTTCAGTACGACCGGAAGAGCCTGTGGAAAAAGGTTCCAGCAGGCCCGACAGGGTAGAATGCTGAATGCGTGGTTCTGTCGTTTCGGACATGCCGTATTCGGTTATTGCCTCGATGCTGCGGTCAGGGTCGTGGTTGAGTTCGATCGTGGAACGGCTGATAACAACCGGAGGGATTACCGGAGGATCAGTCGCGCGGGACGGCCAGCATCCGATCCAGGGCGACCTTGGCTGGAATCCTGACTTCTTCGGGTACTGTCACCTGTGGGCCCATGGTCTGCAGGGAGTGTAGAACATCTTCGAGCGACGTCAGCTTCATGTTCGGGCAGATCAGCCGGGTGGTTGGCAGGATGAACTCCTTGTCCGGGTTTTCCTTGCGTAGACGATAGAGGATACCGGCTTCGGTGCCGACGATGAACTGTTGCGCCGGATTTTCACTGGCAAAGGTGTACATGCCGCTGGTTGAGCAGATATGGTCCGCCATGGCCAGCACTTCCGGAGGACACTCCGGGTGGGCCATGAACAGTGCGTCTGGGTAATCGGCCTGAACCTTCTTGACATCATCAACTGTAAAGCGCTCGTGGGTCGGGCAATAGCCATCCCAGAAATGACAGGTCTTGTCGACCTGGGCCGCAATGTAGCGCCCCAGGTTGCGGTCAGGTGTCAGAATCACCTCCGGCCCGTTCAGTGAGGCGACCACCTTGACGGCGTTGGCGCTGGTACAGCAGATATCGCTCTCCGCCTTGACGGCAGCGCTTGAGTTGACATAGGTCACCACCGGCACACCAGGATAGCGGCTTTTCATCTCCCGCAAACCGTCTGCGGTGATCATGTCGGCCATCGGGCACCCGGCATCCAGCCGGGGCAGGATAACCGTTTTGTCCGGGGCAAGAATTGCGGCACTTTCCGCCATGAAGTGTACGCCGCAGAACACGATCACCGACTTCCCGGTCTGCGCCGCTTCAACCGACAGCGCCAGGGAGTCCCCGGTGATATGCGCCATGGCCTGAATTTCGTCGCGCTGGTAATTATGGGCCAGGATCAAGGCATCACGCTCTTCTGCCAACCGGAGGATTTCACTGGTGATTTCGTTCTGATTCATAACGACAACAGCTTCCTTACCTGAAAGATTGCCGTATACTAGAGTAAAAACCCTGATATGTCAAACGCTTATACGCGAAGCACGCAGTCTTGACAGGACCCGTTTTTGCCGGTATTCTCAGCACACTTTAAAGTCTTTTAACTCTGGCCGGGGTGACATCCTATGTTTGGTATCGGCTTTCCTGAACTACTCCTGATTATGGCGATCGCCCTGATCGTGCTCGGCCCGAAACGCCTGCCTGATCTGGCCCGGGCGCTTGGCCGCGGCTTTTCGGAGTTCAAACGTGCCACCGATGAACTGAAGCAAACCTTTGAAGCAGAAACCCGCGCCAATGATTTCAAACGCCCGAAAGATACACCGGCCAAGTTGACACCACCTGGCGCCATGCAGGAGGGTTACCCGCAGGAGGCCAACCCTGTCGAGACAACACCCGTTACCGAGAACGCTCCTGCCAGCAAAGACAGCGATCCTGATCCTGCTGCCAACACCGACACCGCAACCAAAACCGAGGGCACCTCGAATGAGTGATGACCGGATGCCCCTGACCTCGCACCTGGAGGAATTGCGGCGCAAACTGATCATCGCCGGGGTTTCCTGGCTGGTGGCGTTTCTGGCCTGCTATGCCTTTGCCGAACCCCTGTTCGATCTCATTGCCTCACCGGTCCGTTCGGCTCTGCCAGAAGGCACTTCGCTGGTTTTCATCACCGCTACGGAGCCCTTCTTTACCTATCTGAAGATCGGAGCTCTGGCGGGTTTGCTGGTTTCAATGCCGGTGATCTTCTGGCAGATCTGGTCATTTGTCGCTCCCGGATTATACCAGCACGAAAAACGCTACATTGTTCCTTTTGTCCTGGCCAGCACCCTCTGCTTCGCGACCGGCGCTTTTTTCGGTTATCAATACGTCTTTCCCATGGCATTCAAGGTTCTGATCGAGTTTGGGACCGGTAGCGGTGAACTCAATGCCATGCTTTCCATGGGTTCTTACCTGTCTCTCTCCAGCAAACTACTCCTCGCCTTCGGCCTGGTTTTCGAGCTCCCGGTCGTGATCTTCTTTCTCGCCCGCATGGGCATCGTCGATCACAAGATGTTGGCGCGCAACCGCAAGTTCGCCCTGCTCGCGGCCTTTCTGACCGGAGCCATGCTGACTCCCCCGGACGTCTTTTCGCAGACCGCCCTGGCCGTCCCCTTTATCGTCCTCTACGAGATCGGTATCATCGTAGCCCGAATATTCGGTAAACGGCGAGCAACTGCTGACGAAAGCGCTGACCTGTCATCTGCCGAATAGCGTCCACTGTCTTCACTGTTGAACCGGTCTGCTGCTCTTGTTTTCACGTCAGCTTAGGTTATAATCTCGCAAACCTTTCATTTTGTGAGACCTCCTTATGTCCCTTGATTATCTGACCGGATTGTTGCACGACAACCAGGCTCTGCTGTTCTTTGTCGTGCTGGGCTTCGGCTACCTGATCGGCAAGGTCAAAATCAAGGGCTTCGAGTTCGGACCGGTGGCCGGGGTTCTTTTTGTCGGCCTGGTGTTCGGTCATTACGGGTACGGTGAAAACCTGCCCGTGCAGAGCATCGGCTTCATGATGTTTATTTTTTCGGTCGGACTGCAGGCCGGCCCGCGTTTCTTTTCCGTCCTCATGCATGACGGGCTGCGCTACTTCATCCTCGCCCTGGTGGTGGCCGTCAGCGGTTTTTCCGTCGCGACGGTAACCACGCAGATCTTCTCTCTCGAGCCGGGCTCTTCCGCAGGTGTCCTCGCCGGGGCACTGACCACAACACCGACTCTGGCCGCCGCAGAAGACGCGATCCGCAGCGGCACGATCTTGCCACCGGAAGGTTTCTCGAAAGAGATGATGCTGAGCAACATCATGACCGGCTACGCGATCACCTATCTGTTCGGCCTGATCGGCCTGATCGTGCTGATCCGCGTCATCCCGATCGTCACCAAGGTCAACCTGGTGGATGAAGCAAAAGCCCTGGCAGGCGATGACACAGCATCACACTCAAACCAGATGGCCGATCTCGGCAAGATTGTGACCCGGGCATTTATGGTGCAGAAGGAGGACTTCGTCGGCAAAACGTTTGGTGAATACCTGAAAACCGGTGTCGGTGATGTGACGGTACATAAAGTCAAGCGAGGAGAAGAATTCATCCCAGTCGATGTGGACACAACTCTGCAAATCGGCGACAAGGTCTCCTTTGTCGGTGCCCAGAATAAGCTGATTTTAGGTCCGGAAAGAATCGGTCCAGAGATCATTGACCCGGACCTGCTCGATGCAGGAACGGAATCCTGTCTGATCGTCATCACTCGAAAAAGCGCCATGGGGATGAACATCAGCCGTAAAAGTGTCAGTCAAAAATATGGTTGCGTTCTGGCAGAGGTAAAGCGCCTGGGGGTTGCGGTACCGCTCGATCCACATATCACTCTACAGCGCGGCGATGTTCTGAATGTCACCGGGCCGATCGCCGGTATCGAACGCATGCAGAAAGCTCTGGGCCATGCAGAACGTGATCTCGATGAAACCGATCTGCTGACCTTTGCCCTCGGCATAGATGCCGGGATCCTGGTCGGCAGCTATACCATAAA
>JAFDBW010000054.1 GCA_019313105.1 Deltaproteobacteria bacterium
GAAAAGTAGGGCGCCTGCCGGGCGCAACCGGCAAACCATCAATCAATGCAAGTGGATGCAGGGGTAGCGGCCCCTGACGCCACCTTACTTTCTTTGCTTGTGCGAAAGAAAGTAAGCAAATAAACACACCCCTTGCCCGCTGCGCGGGTTCCCGGTGCTGAAAAGATGAACGCCGGCAGGGCGAAAACTCGGCTTGCGCCTCTGACAGTTCGCCCTGCTGATCGGCTTTAATCATTCGTCACCGGCGGCGGCAACAGGGGAGGAAAGTCAAAGGCAGGAACGATAAGCCAAAAAAAAGCAAAACCCCCATCAGGTGAGGGCTTTGTCAACAATCTGAAACGGCCAGGCAATCCGCCTGGCCGTTTCATTCGTATATATCGAGCCTGATTCAGGCTTTCTTTTTGGCGGTCTTCTTTGCCGCAGGTTTTTTTGCCGGTGCCTTCTTCTCCGGCTCGACCAGTGTCACCTGGTAGTCGCACTCTTCCTGGGGGCACTTCTGAACAGTCCCGTAACGCTTGGTGGTCTTCACTACGGTCAGCGGGAAGGCGCATTTCGGACAGGGCTCCTCTTGCGGTTCGTCCCAGAGAGCGTACTTGCATTTCGGATAACGATTGCAGGAGTAGAAGATTTTACCGTAGCGGCTCTTCTTCTCCATGATTTCCCCCTCTTTGCAGGACGGGCAACTGATGCCAAGTGATTTCGGTTTGACCAGGGGTTGGTTGTTCTTGCATTCGGGATAGGCGGAACAGGCAAGGTACTTGCCGTAGCGGCCTTCCTTGAACTGCATCAGAGCCCCGCACTTCTCACACTTCTCGTCAGAGAAAACCGGTTCGTCATGCCGCTCGCCGTTTATCGGGCGGGTGTACTTACATTCCGGGTAGCCGTTACAGGCGATAAAGTAACCGTTGCGGCCAAACTTTTTGGAAAGCTGTTTCTGACACTCCGGGCACTTTTCGTCAAGCGGTTCACCGACAAACCGAATCTCCTTGACACCCTCGACCTCTTGCTTGAACGGACCCCAGAATTCTTTCAGGAAAGTCTTCCAGTCACCTTTGCCGAGGGAAATGGCATCGAGGTCATCTTCCATATTGGCGGTGAACTGGTAGTCAACATACTTGTCGAAACACTGCATCAGAAAGCGAATCACTTCGCGGCCGAGATCTTGCGGGTAAAAGACCCGTTTGATCAGTTGAACATAATTGCGCTCCACCAGGGTGTTCATGGTGGCCGCGTAAGTTGAGGGCCGGCCGATACCATATTCTTCAAGAATCTTGACCAGTGAGGCTTCTGTGTAGCGCGGGGGTGGTTGTGTCGTGTGCTCCTCACAGCGCAGTTCCTCAAAGCTGAGCGCCTCTTTCTCATTCGGGCTCGGCAAAAGACCTTCGACTTCTTCGCTCTCGGTGTCCTTGCCTTCGATATAGACCTTCATAAAACCGGGGAACCGGACCACCTGACCTGAAGATCGGAACTGGAATTTCTCTCCGGCGAGGATGTCAACCGTGGTCGCATCGAGAATGGCGTCGGCCATCTGGGAGGCAATCGTCCGTTCCCAGATCAGCTTGTAAAGACGGAGTTCATCACGATCTAGGACCGTGTTGAGCTTTTCCGGGTGGCGAGCCAGGCCGGTGGGGCGGATTGCCTCATGAGCCTCCTGGGCGTTCTTGGCTTTGCTCTTGTAGACGCGCGGCTTGGCGGGGATGTATTGCTTGCCAAAGCGCTGGTCAATAACCTGTCTGGCTTCATCGATAGCCACGTTGGAGAGAGTCACCGAGTCGGTTCGCATGTAAGTGATCAGGCCTACGGGGCCGTCACCTGTATCGACACCTTCGTAGAGCCTCTGGGCCAACGACATGGTCTTGCGAGCTGAGAAACCGAGCTTGCGGTTGGCCTCCTGCTGCAGGGTGCTGGTCGTAAAGGGCGCTGCCGGGCGACGTTTCTTCTCTGTGCGGGTGACTGCGGAGACATGTACAGGCAGGGGCCTGATTTCTTCAACCAGTTGCTCGGCCGCCTGCTGGTCGGCAATAACCTGGTAAGTCGATGATTCGAGATGCTTGGCGCTGGCAACGATCTTCTGACCGTCGATCGCATGCAATCTTGCCGCGAAGTTGGTTTTTCGGGCGCTGGCCATGGTGGCTTCGATGGTCCAGTACTCCTGAGCCTTGAACGCTTCGATCTCTGCCTCGCGTTCACAGATCAGTCGCAGGGCAACCGACTGTACCCGGCCGGCCGAGCGGCTGCCTGGAATCTTGCGCCAGAGCACCGGGGAGAGGTTGAAGCCGACCAGGTAGTCGAGGATGCGTCTTGCCTGCTGCGCATCGACCAGCTCCGTCGATATCTTGCGTGGTTTGGCCATGGCTTCGGCAATCGCGGCCTTGGTGATCTCGTGGAACACGACCCTGCTGACCTTGGGAGAATCTCCCTTTTCGTCAACTCCGAGCGCCTCCAGGAGGTGCCAGGCAATCGCCTCGCCCTCACGGTCGGGGTCGGTTGCGAGGACCAGTTCGTCGGCGTCTTTCAAGGCTTTCTTTAAAAGGGCCAGCTGCTTTTTCGCTTTTGCCGAGACGATGTACTTGGGCAGGAAATCGTTCTCGACATCGACCGAGCCATCCTTGCTCGGCAGGTCGCGAACGTGTCCGTAGGAGGCGAGGACGTGGTAGCCCTTGCCGAGAAACTTTTCGATGGTTTTGGCCTTGGCAGGCGATTCTACGATAACCAGGGAATTAGCCATAAGTCCAGTTCAAGTCATTTTGTGAGAAAAGAAAAAGGCCGCAGGGTTTCCCGCAGCCTGTTCACGTCAGTTCAGCAACCGCGGCCAGTCATCTTCCAGCAGGCAATCGTACTCGCGGCGCCATTCATTGTGAGAATTGGCAAACATCGCCAAAACTGTAATCGTTTTGATCTCTTTCAGAGAGACTTCGTCGTCCGCAACCTGCATTGCCTTGGAGATGACCTCCTCCTGTACATCGGCATCGAGTATGCCCATGCCTCGCAGGCGGGTCAGAAAACCGCGTGCTTCACCAGAAAGAATCCGGCTTTCCTCGGCAGAGAAGACCCTGTGGCTGACGGGTGGATTGCCCAGCGTGACGCTCCCTCCGGCTGGAGAACAGATCGTCTGGCTCTCCATCCAGCAGAAGGCAGCGTCAATCTCTTCGGCTTCAAAACCGACCGCCAGCAACTCTTCAACGAGATCACTTTCTGTCATCATGTCTTGGTCGTCGAGGAAGTATTGAGCGATGAAACTGACAATCGCCAGGACGCGTTCTCTCAAGAAGTCTCCGTTGCTTGTTTGGGGTTAAAGTACCCGGCGATCGCGGACATACCGTCCACCTGGCAACTTTTCTGCGTGCCCTTGCAGTTCTAGGTGCAGTAAAATAACGGAAAGCTCCATAGCTGTCAACCCACTTTCCAAGGTGAGTTCATCGCTGTGGCGCGGGGTTAGGTCGAGAGCAGCCAGAACCCTTCCGGCCGGTTCAGACAGATCAACGTCGCTGTTTGCCTGAAAGGTTTTCCCGCTGCCGACGATCGCGACCGCCGGCTCTGTCGGTAGCTCACCACAACAGTATAGAAGCGCCGGCGGATCATCTATTTGCCTGAGCCTTTGCGGGTAGTCCGTGTCCCATATGGTGAGCAGACGCCCTTTCATCTTATTCAGCAGTTCGCAGGCTTTTCGGATTTTGCCGTCTGTCGCTGCAGGGATGGCCCGCCGTAGACCGTTGCGCAACCCGGCCAAAGACCAGCCACGGTCGGCGTTGTCGATTGCATTTTCAGGGGCTTTGATGTGTTCGATCAGGCGCATCAGGCCGACGCGGCCCAGGCCCGGAATGAACTGCAGGCGCAGCCATGGCAACAACTGTTGCATCGTGTCCCTCCATCAAAATCTGTTCATTACATAAAAAGGGATGGACTGATATCAGCCCATCCCGAAAAAAACGTTCGGCAGATTCTCCCCGGGCTCTACCTGGTTTTTGTTCTGATCTGGTCTCCGCGGTAGATCGGCAGGTTGGTTGTCCGGGTGATCAGTGCTTCGGCAAAGCCCCTGCGAACCTCGAGAACGATAGCATCTCCGAGATCGATATCCGGCAGGATCAGGACCTTGTCCTTGTCAACCTGCTCGGTCGCTTCACGTTTACGATAGATGTCCAGTTCGTGACCGACCATCAGGCCACTGTCCTCTCCCACGTCGATCAGGATAACCTCCCATTGACCCATAGCAACGTTGCCGACGTCGTTGGCCAGTATATAGCCCTCGAGCACATTGTCAGAGAAGAGGCGCTGGATCCGGCTGGGGATTTCTTTATAGGGGCGCAGCTTTGCGCCGCGTTCGATTTCCCGCAGCGCGTTGGTAATGGTTGCTACGGCGACAGTCGGAGTGACTTCAGTGATTTCGACGGTGCCGAGCTGAATCGTCTGGTAGCCGAGGATTGCACTCTCTCTCTGGTGCCCCCATTTGCCTTCGGCAAGGGGATGTATGATTGGCGGTCCCATCTCAATCAATTCATAGATATCGCCGGGGCTGGTTGCGGCAAGGTCGTTCATTTCGAGGAAAATCGTATCTCCGGTAGTCACCATGACACGATTGTCGACGGTGTCGACCAGGGTTCCCAGGGTTTCTACCTCTTCAGCGCTGATGAAGCTCTGGGCTCCGCCGAACGTGGGGATCAAGAGGATTTCGTCCTCGGTCATGAATGCCGCACCAATCTCGCCGGCCCCTTCACCGACCGGGATGATCTCGATGCGCCCATCATAGATGCGCAGTTTCTGTCCCGGGTAGATCAGGTGGGGATTGCCGATCGCCGGGTTGTTGGACCACAGGTTAGGCCAATAGTAGGGGTCTTTTATGAAGCGTTGGGAAATATCCCATAGGGTATCGCCCTGTTTGACCGTGTAGATGATCGGCTCTTCCTTGGCGATGACAATGCCAGGCCAGACCATAAACAATAAACAGGCAGTAAGGATAGTACGTTTGAGATTCATGTCTCCCCCTTGATGCAACCGGTCAGGGTATCACCAGTTCCTGGGCCTTTTGGGTTGCAGTGCTTTTCGGATAACGTCGATTCAATGTATCAATCGCCTGGCGTGCTTCATCGCTTGCCCCCAGTTGCAGCTGAGCGATGGCAATCTTGTAAAGGGCGTCCGGGTTTTTCGGCGCGCCCGAATATTCGTTGAGAACTCGCTCGAATTCACGTATTGCCACGAGGTATTGTTGTTGGTTGAAATAGCAGTCCGCAAGCCAGAATTGCGCATTGCTGGCATAGCTGTTATTCGGGAAGCGCTGCAGGAAGGTTTCAAAGCCTTGTACTGCAGACTGGTAGCGGCCGGAGGCATAATCGCCGAAAGCCAGGAGATAAACAGCGGTTGGTGAGCTATCGTCCTGGCCCTGCACGGTCGGGGTGTCAGGGGTGCTTGGCATTGACCCCGGCTGGTAAGTTCCTGCTGGCGTCAGCGACCCCCGCCGCAGTTGGTCGATCTCCTGAGCCTGTTTCTGCTGTTGGTCCTGCAGCTCGGCGAGTTGTCGGGACACACTCTCAAGCTCCTGTCCCTGCTTGTCGAGCATCGTCAGTAGCTGGCGCATATCCTGGTTCATGCTGACGGATTGCTTGGTTGTCGGCGGCGGGGCGCACGACGCCAGCAGGCCGAGCAGGAGCAAAGCGGTGACAAGCCTGTACGTCATATGTCTAGGGAAGATTGTCATGGTGTCAGATTTAGTCGTCTCCGAATTGAAATTTTCTAAAAATTATAGGCTTTTTCACGACGTGTCAAGCATCATGGCCGGTCGTGTGATAATCTGGCCTTGCATGAAATATGCCTCGTTGTGATAGAGTAAATGGCAATCTTCGCGCACAAAGGTTATCCGATGACCCCCGAACTCCTGGCTCCTGCCGGAAACATGGAAAAGCTGGAAACCGCCCTGCGTTACGGAGCAGATGCAGTTTACTGTGGTATAGAGCGATTCAGCTTGCGTGCGTTGGCCGGCAATCTCACCCTGCCGGAACTGTCCCGGGGCTGTGAACTGGCGCATTCTCTGGGGAAACGCCTTTACCTGACATTAAATGCCTACCTGCGTCCAAACGAGGAACAGGCTGCCCGCCAACTGCTGCGGGAACTTCTCCAGGTTCCGGTCGATGCCTATATCATTGCAGACCCGGGAATGTTGTCGCTGGTCAGGCAGATTGACCCTCTGAAAGAAGTACATCTTTCCACCCAGGCCAATACGACGAGCGCAGCGGCGGCTCATTTTTGGCAGTCGCAGGGCGTCAAACGGCTGAACCTGGCCCGCGAGTTGAGCCTGGGCGAAATTGCCGAAATCAGGGCAAGCTCAGACGTTGAACTGGAAGTCTTCGTGCACGGTGCGATGTGCATGGCTTATTCAGGGCGTTGCCTGCTCTCTGCGGGACTATCAGGACGCAGTGCCAATCATGGCGCATGCAGTCATCCCTGCCGGTGGAAATATTCGCTTCAGGAGGAGGCCCGGCCGGGTGAATACCTGCCGATCGAGGAGGATGACCGGGGCACCTATATCTTCAATAGCCGTGACCTCTGCCTGATTGATCATCTGCCGGCTCTAATCGGTGCAGGAGTCAACAGCCTGAAGATTGAAGGTCGGATGAAAAGCCTTTATTATGTCGCTGCCGTAACCAGAGTTTATCGCGCAGCCCTGGATGCCTGGCGTGATAATCCGGATACCGTCCAGATTGACCAAGGGTGGCGCAGAGAGCTTGACGCGGTTAGTCACCGGCCTTACGGGACA
>JAFDBW010000055.1 GCA_019313105.1 Deltaproteobacteria bacterium
ACCGCCGGCTGGACCAGTTGCGGCAACTGCCACAGCGATCCGCCGCCGTTGGTCGACAATATCGATGCGAAGGTCCATAACGCCTGCGGCAGCTGCAATGACGCCGATGGCGGCCTGATCAGCACAGCGATCGGTAAGGACTTCACCACCGGCGGCAACTGCGAGACCTGCCACGGCGCAACCTGGGACACGATCCACACGACGGCTCCGGACCACACCTCGCTGGTCCAGGTCGCGACGACCGATTGTGCGAGCTGTCACAGCACGCCTCCACCGTTGGTCGACAACGCCGATCCGAAGGTGCACAACGCTTGTGCCAGCTGTCATGATGCCACCAGCGGCGCCCTGATCAGTTCGGCGATCGGTAAGGACTTCACAACCGGCGGCGACTGCACCACCTGTCACGGTACCGCTTGGGAGAGCTTGCACTTCACCAACAACAACGGCACGACTACGCACAACTCGCTGGTCACGGTCACAGCCACGACCGCTGGCTGGACCAACTGCGCCAGCTGTCACAGCGATCCGCCGCCGTTGACCGATGGCGCGGATGCCAAGGTGCACAACGCTTGCGCCAGCTGCCACGCAACCAACGGCAGCCGGGTCAGCACCGCGGTGGGCAAAGACTTCACCACCGGCGGCAACTGCGAGACCTGTCACGGCACGGTTGCCGATTCGACAGCGTTCGCCTCGACGCACACGACCCATACGGCTTCGCATACCGTTTCGGTGGGCGGTGACCAGTCGAACGGTCAGCTCTGCAGCAATTGTCATGTCGTGTCGACCTGGGCTGAGATCGAAGGCACCGAGCATAACGTGGCCACCAACGGCTCCGGTTCCTGCGCCACCTGTCACAACAGCTCGACGCAAACGGTCATCGACGTGATCGCAGCGGGCGCAGCAACCACCTGTCTCGATTGCCATACGGACAAGACAGCGGCTCACGGCAGTGTCGACCATGTCGCGACTACGTATGTGACGGTCGGCGGCACGCAAGAGTACTACGGCACCACCTGCGCCAGCTGTCATGATCCGGGTGGCGCTGAAAATGCAACCGTCGATGTCACGCATGGTGGCGACTGCTCTCTCTGCCACACCACTGTGCCGAACCTGCAGCCTGGACTCCCGACCGGCGGTGGCCCCAACGACTGCGTGAACTGTCACACCGGGGGCGTACATACCTTGTGGGGCCGCTTCCAGGATACCTGCGCTGGCGATTACGGTCCCGAATCGTGTCACGCGACATTCCAGGGGCCGGGGACATCAGTGCATGATGCCCACAATGTTAACTGGGATACGCCTGCAGATGATGAAATAGACCGGGCTAATGCCACCGTTGGTGTCGACGACCAGCCGATGGTCTTCCCTTATGGAACGGCTCCGGATTACTGGCAGCCCAACTGGCCCCTGACTCCCACGTGCGGCACCTGCCATACGTCGTATTCGAATCCGCTAGTCACGGCAGATGGTGTGGGATGTAACGTCTGCCATAAATTCAAGACCAACAAGAAGGAGTTCATGCATACCTACCATGAGGGAGACATGGCGATCGACTGCCAGTACTGCCACTACAACGATTAACAACGGAAGATAAAATCAGTAGATATTGATAAATCACAACAAGGTAGAAAAAGGATGGCCCGTCCGAATCGGACGGGCCATCCTTTTCTGTCAAAGACAGCACAATTTAATATCCTGCTTAAACAGGCTCATACCGAACAAAGCAGCACCACCTAATAAATCACCCCTTCTCAAGAAGAAATTACATTAAGCCCATCAGACTTATCTCTATAGTGGCTGCTGCCAGTATTGGCGAATTATTAATCATATCTCTTGAGAAAGCTTACAGGAAATTATTTTCAATACTGATGGTTGCATATTGGTGCGTTGATCGATTGGCGTTTTTAGCGCTTGATCCAAAATTCCCATGATCGAAATATATTGCATCCAGCTTGCCTGCAGCGCGAACTCACTCGCATGACAACGGGCTCAAAGGTTGGATCGCACAAAGGTCTTTGATTTCTACCGCTGCCATGCTGACCAGCCCTTTGTGCAGGTGGACCACCTCGCCTCTCAACACGGTATCGTAACCCGAATCGAGCAATCTCCCGCCAACGCATTCGATTTGCACTGCGCAATCAGTGAGACGGGGTGCCGCAACAGAGACTCCTCTGCGACATGCTTGCTGCAGGTCGGCGCGAGCATCTAGGCAGAGTTTTCCCTGAGCTATCAGGTCGCGGATAATTTGCAAGCCTGGTTCGGACGGAACATTAAAAACGAAGTCTCCGCCCTGCCATAATCGTGACAGGGCACTGTATCGTCCATGCCACGCCATTCTGATGCAGGAGCCATCACCACCGATCAGGGCGACCCACGAAGTCACCAAGGCGACGGGGGTATGATCTGGCGCATACCAACTGATCAACCCGGCCGGGAACCACGGGACGGCAGGCTTGATTTCGTATTCGGTCTCGACCATAAAAAACCTTTTCGTGCAGGCTGCGCTGAATACTATAAAACATTTTCTGACTGGGCAACAGGTCAGCGGCAACTTAATTCTTGACAAACAAAATAGACTTTACTAAGTATTTTACCAACGAATTTTTTAGGAGATTACCAATGCGCTTATCCACCAAGAGCCGCTACGGACTGCGAGCCCTCTTTGACATGGCATATCACGCCGGCACCCTGCCGGCGCAAATCAAGGACATCAGCCGCCGGCAGAACATCTCGCCACGCTACCTGGAGCAGATATTCCAGGACCTCAAACGCGGCGGTCTGCTGAAAAGCCGGAGGGGGCCACAAGGGGGATATTTCCTTTCCCGCAAACCGAATGAAATCAACGTCCAGCAGATCATCATGGCCGCCGAGGGCGAAATGGCCCTGGTTGATTGTGTCAAATCCGGCAAGGGCTGCAAAAAACAGTGCGAGTTCGACAATGAGTGTGTCACTCAGAAAATCTGGATGGAAGCAAGCAAGCGCCTGAATGACTACCTCAGCTCGGTGACACTGAAAGACCTTTGTGATGACGCGAAGGCCATGGGCATGGAAAAAGAGTTGGACCATCGCTTCATGTACTTCATCTAACAGCTATAACTCCAATGAGAGGTTTAACCAATGGTTGTTAAATTTTCTTCAGAGCTTGACCGTATCGGCAACACGCCACTGGTAAAGATCAGCACTCCGCAAGGTTCAGCGGCCATCTGGGGAAAACTCGAAAGTGCCAACCCGGGCGGCAGTGTCAAGGACCGCATCGCCAAAGCCATGATCGAACAGGCTGAGAAAGACGACCTGATCAAGCCCGGCGATGTGATTGTCGAACCGACCAGCGGCAATACCGGCATTGGCATTTCCCTGGTCGGCACGATCAAGGGCTACCAGGTGGTCCTGACTATGCCCGACACCATGTCCATGGAAAGGCGCCGCTTGCTTGGAGCTTTCGGTGCTGAACTCATCCTCACCCCTGGGGCAAAAGGGATGCGCGGGGCGATCGAAAAAGCCGAGGAGATTGCGGCCGAGCGGAAAGCATTCATGCCGCAACAGTTCTGCAACCCTGCCAATCCAAAGGTTCACTTGGAGACGACCGGACCGGAGATTTTACGCGATCTCGATAATCAGGTTGATGCGCTGGTCGCCGGTGTTGGCACCGGCGGCACGATTACCGGCGCCGGCCAGGCCATTAAAAATCAAAACCCGGATGTCCTGATTGTTGCCGTAGAACCTGCGGATTCGGCGGTTCTCTCCGGAGGAGAACCGGGCCCGCACAAGATCCAGGGGATCGGCGCCGGATTTGTCCCGGATGTCCTTAATACGGCTATCTACTCACGGATCATCACGGTCAGCAATGAGGACGCGATGCAGACGGCCAGGGGGCTGGCTCGCGACGAAGGGATTTTCGTCGGCATATCTGCCGGAGCAAATGTTTTCGCTGCCCGGCAGGTCGCTGCACAATTGGGTCAGGGGCAGAACGTGGTGACGATCCTCTGCGATACCGGAGAGCGCTATCTCTCGACCAACATCTTCGATTAAGTAGTCAATCACCAACCCAGAGATCATACAGCCTCCGGCCTGAGGGCCGGAGGTCTTCCTTAATCTTATGTCAATTGAATCAAAAAACCAGAAGCTGAGAGAGCTGCTCACGGAACTCGGCTCCGCCGTCGTCGCCTTTTCCGGCGGCGTAGACTCCACATTTCTCCTCTACATGGCCCGGGAAGTCCTCGGCGCAGACAAGGTGGTTGCCCTGACCGCCACCTCGCCGACCTACCCCAGCCATGAATTCAACGAGAGTGTCCGACTGGCCGGAGAACTCGGCATCCGGCAGGTCGTCGTTGACAGCAATGAGCTGGAGATCCCCGGCTTTGCCGAGAATCCGCCGCAACGCTGTTACCATTGCAAGAAAGAATTGTTTGATATCTGCCTGGGCAAGGCCCGGGAATTAGGTTATGCGGTCGTCCTGGACGGCTCGAACCTCGATGACCTCGACGACTATCGCCCCGGGCGGCAAGCGGCCATGGAGCTGAAAATCCGCTCGCCCCTGCTCGAAGCCGGGCTGACCAAGGAAGAGATCCGCACCTTAAGCCGGGGAATCGGCCTGAGCACCGCCGACAAACAACCATTTGCCTGCCTTGCATCACGTTTTCCCTATGGAACACGGATTACCGCGGAACGCCTGCAGCAGATCGACCGATGCGAAACATTCATGCGCGAAAACGGTTTTCACACCTTCCGGGTCCGCTACCATGGCGACACAGCCCGCATCGAGGTTGGCCTTGACGAACTGGAGAGAATCATCGATGATGAGATGCGCGGCAGGGTATTGACCGAATTCAAGGAGGCCGGTTTCACATATGTCGCCCTGGATTTGCAGGGGTACCGGACCGGCAGCATGAATGAGGGAACAGCCTTGGACAATAGCTGAGCGACACTGGCCATGGAGGAGCTATGACACACATCAGGACCATGATGGCTGTTTGCTTCTGCGCCGGCCTGCTTGGCGCACTCTGCAGCAGCTTGATTACCTGGAAAGCGGGGCAACTGGGGTTGCCCGCCCTGCTCGATGTCCGCATGGCACCGTCGCTGACCCTGGCGTGGCTCTACTCACGCCTAATTTGGGGCGGTTTGTGGGGTCTGGCCTATTTTCTTGCCGTCGGGCCACTCAAATCACGCCGCCACTGGGTCCGTAAAGGCCTTTGGATAAGCCTTTTTCCCACCCTTTTCCAACTCCTGGTTGTCTACCCGCAGATGACCGGTCATGACTGGATGGGTCTTGACCTGGGCCAGTTCACCCCTTTATTTGTCCTGCTCTACAACCTGGTCTGGGGATTCTTTACCGGAATGTTCTGCCGTATCCTGTGGGGACGCGGGTGATCCGTCGCTTTTTCCTGGTTGTGCTTGCCGGGCTTCTGCTTGCCCTTCCAGCCTGCGCCGAAGAACCGATAGAACTGCTGCAGGGAACCGTTACCTGGGTCCACGATGGCGACACCCTTGAAATCGATACGCTAGGCAAGGTCCGCCTGATCGGTATCGATACACCGGAACGGCAGGCGTCCACTCGGGACATGTTCCTTGAAAAACAGGGCATTTCCGAAACCAGGCAACGTGAGATCTATCAAGAAGCGAAAAGGTTCAACATCAGACTGGTCAAGGGGCAGATGGTTTCTCTGTCCCTCGACCACCCGCCACGCGATCGTTATGGTCGCCTGCTGGCCTACGTTCACCTGCCGGACGGACGTCTCCTTAACCGCATCCTGCTTGAACAGGGGCTGGCCGTCGTCTACCGGAAATTCACCTTCAGAATGAAACAAGATTTTCTCGATGCCGAACAGCAGGCGAAACAGGCCGGGGTCGGCTTGTGGGAGAAGGATAAGCTTTAGGGCTTGAATCTGCTATTATTCCGGCCTTCTGGCCGTGACCAACAGGCGATGGTTCATAAAACCATAGTCACCTTCTTTTTCGTGTGCAGAGAAACCACGCTGCATGGCGATTTCAACGAAACCCGCTTTACCGACCAGAGCCTCAAGAACCTCCGGCAGGAAAATCCGGATCGCATAAGTCTGATCACGCATCAAGCCCTGCTCCTTACAGATCACAACCTCGCGGGCACGGATATAATCCTCTTCAAGCTGTCTTTGACGGCAGACGATAATCCTGTCGTCGATTTCATGCCAGGCGTTCGGGTTGAACTTCTCCCTCACCACGACACCATCAGTGACATCGATCAGCACATGGCCACCAGGTTTCAACACCCGCATCACCTCCTGCATGATGCGCAGATCATCCACGGACTCCGGCATGTAGCCAAGGGAATTACCCAGGATCAGGACATGATCGTAAGTCTGGTCCTGCAAACCGCTGTCGGCGGCATCACCATGAACAAAATCAACCGGGAGCCCGGCCTTCAGAGCATTCGACCGGCCGTGTTCGAGCAGAACATGTGAATAATCGAGCACCGTGCAATGGCCATAGCCACGCTTTGCCAGTTCGAGGCTGTGGCGACCCTGGCCGCCGCACAGGTCGAGGATGGTGTGGCCCTTTGCCATGGGCAGTAATTTGCAAACCGCGTCAACCTCGCGGCGGGTGATATCATCGTCACACACCGACCGGGCATCGGTCACCAGGTAGACGTCGTCGAACAGCGTCTTCCACCAGTCCGGCTTGACATCGATTTTCATGGCGTCTCCGGATGAGCACCGAAGCTGAACAGGCCATCGGAGGCGAAAATTGCTGCCGCCCCCCCCCAGGGCTGCGATCGGGAGATCGTCAGCTCCTCGTCCTCGATGTCGATCATCTCATTTAAGGCGCCTTCAAGATACATCTTCTCGAGCAGCAGGCAATCGTTCCAGACAGCCTTGGTATATCTACGCAACTGGGCAAGATGCGGCTCGACAATCAGGCGCGGCCGCAAGGCAATCCGGATCGGCCCGAGCAGGTAAGTAAACCGTTGGTCCAGTGCCATCTGCTGCTGCATCTCGAGGACTCCGCACAATTCATCGGGATCAACGCTCATCAGGGCATCGTTAATCCGTTTGGCGGCCTCTGCGGTCGTCAGGTTCGAACGCAACAGCGCCAGGGGCTGGACACCGCCGCCGCTGCCGACGTTGGTCGGCACGCCACCGTAACGCACCAGGAACCCGAACAGGCCGTCCCGGCCGAACAGGCAACGGAAATCGGTCTGGTAGCGGGTCAGCTCGACACCCGCTTGCGGATCGTAGCTGACGCACTCTTCTGCCCAGAGATGCAGGGGGATCTTCTCCTGAACGATGTACTGCCCCTTCTCGAGAGCCAGCCCGACCGCTTCATCAGCATCCGGATTAACACACCCGACGCGAACACCGAACCCCGAGTAACCACGTTCCGGCTTGAGCACCAGGTCGTGCCAGTTTTTGCGGGTCCATTCGATCAGATCGTGAATCTGTTCGCCGGCCGGGCCGATCGTCTTACCGGGCAGAAACCGCCGGGTCCATGGTGTACGCTCGACTGATGCGCGGCTGAAACGATCGTTGCCCTCGGAGGTCAACACCTCGAACATGCTCTTCACGTTGATCGGCTCTGTGCCGCGCGGATTGACGACTCGCCCCTCACTGACCAGTTGCAGAAGCGGAGCCAGGTTATGCTTGCGATGCAGGTTGAGCAGGATATCCGTATTGAAATCAACGAACGCAATCGAAACCGGTATACCCCTGTAGCAAGCCCGGCCTTCTTTCATTTCCAGTTCATGGGGCGCCATCAGCGCACTGCGGATACCTTCGATTGCGTCAAGCCGCTTGGCGAGGTTGATATTTTCGGTGACATCCTCCAGGGTCTCCTCTTCGGCAATTACAGCCATCAGCCCCGGGTTGCTGCCCGAAAGCCGGCGGTGACCGGCCAGAAGCATCTGAACGAAACCATCGATCGGATAAAGCAGTGGGTGATCAAAATCGAGGTCGATACCGGTCGGGCGTATCTGGTTGACACGCTTCCAGACCGCTTTGCCGATAATCTGGGTGATACGCTGGTAATCCCAACCACCAGGGCTGCCCAGGTTCCATTCCGAATGATATCCCCAAAACTCCTTCAAAATTGACTCCTTTGTAAAAGCTGTAAGCTGCACACTGCAATCGGTCGAAATAGGCAAGCTGGCATACAACCAGTTTTTGTTGGTTCACAGTTTAGAGCTTACCGCTGATTATCCGACCAATCCGTTCGAAACCGATCTCACCCTGCACCAGGACGGTGCGGGCAAAAAGACCGATATCGTCACGCCCGTACCTGTCGAGCAGGTCTAGGCCCTGCTTCAAGCCAAGAGTGTAGCACAACTGGTAGCCTGGTCGTAAAAGGTACTTCGGTACAACCGAGCGGGCAACCTCAGGGCGGTAACCGACCCGCAGGAGGAGTTCCTGGGCCTGCACGGTCTTCATGCGGCCACTCTGCAGGCCGAGATCGACCAGGCCACGTGCGGCCCGTTCAGCCCGTCGCTTGGCCAGCAGGAACCGATCCCACGGGCCATCAAAATAACCGGTCCGGGCCATCATCTCTTCGGCAAGACAGGCCCAGCCTTCATAAAACAATGGCGATTCGATCGGTCGCCGCATCGGCCGCTCCAGGTTCCAGCGGCATGAATCAAGCAGATGGTGCCCCGGCCAGGCTTCGTGTGCAGCAGTCATACGGTACTCATGGGACCGTCCCGGCCGACCGCTACGAGTCCGTCCCTGCTCCATGACGAAAAAAATGCCCCCTCGTGGAGGAAACCCCGGGGTTGCCGCATAAGCGTCCGAGGCGCGGATTGCGGCCAGACAACTGGGGACCAGAGCGACTTCAAGGCAGGCCCCTGCAGCAGTATCGTCGGGGGTCAGGCCGAACTGTCGACAATGGTCCTCCATGCCTTCGAGTTCTCGACGGTAGACCGCCAACAGGTCATTCCCCGCGGCCTCGACAAAAGGAACAGCCCGTTCAGCCTCTGCCCAGGACAGGCCAGGTGCAAGACGTGCCGCTTCCTGAGCCAGGATCGCTTCCATCATGTCCAACTCATCCTGTAGCACCGACCCAATGGAATCGGTACTCATCCCGCTGCCGATGTGGTCAGTAATCAAACACTCCAGAACCTCTCCAGGCAGAAGAGGGCTGTCGACAATCTTGGCTCTCTTTATAGCACCCTGGAAAGCGCCCAGTGCTTTCAGTATTTCACCTGTATCAAAGCCATCCGCCTGCAGACGTAAAATCCAGTCATGGATGTCGCGCAACATCTCAACACCGAGGGTTTGAAACAACTCGGGGACCTTGTCGAGACACCCTGTTGCGCGCTGGAGAAAATCCGGGGCCCCCGCGACCCGCCCAGCCCAGGCCCGGGGTTCTGATGAGGCAAGCGCTTCGGCAAGGCCGGCAGCAAGGATGGTCAGGTGGAAGGTCGGCTGTGAACGATGTGGGCCGACTTCGGTCAGATGCTCACGCAGAGTCCGCAGCACCTGCAGCAGAAGCTCGGCGTCAATCCGATCATCGTCGTGCAAATCCCCCTTAACCAGTCCCGACAAGTCACTTTCATGCCCCCGTAAAATATCTGCCACTGCAGGAACCCGCTGCGCTGAGAAATCATCCCAGGCCTTCCAGTCCTTGTCTGTTTGCACAACCTGCGGAAAAAAGTAGAACTCATCACTAAAAGCACAGACCGGGAACGCAGAGGCGATCATGGCATAAGCCCGCCCGGCGATTGCCTCCAGTGAGGTCGTCATGCTTCCACCACATTTTGTCTGTTGGGTCATCCTTTTTATCTCAGGTATAGATTGCCTTCAGTGCGATTCGTATTAAGCTTTAAACCGTGCCATTATACAACATTATCGGTTTTCCCAGGAGAGTTCCCCTTGATCAGACGTTGCAGCTGGTGCGGCAGCGACCCTCTTTACGTCGCCTATCACGACAACGAATGGGGCGTGCCCGAGCATGACGACAGGAAACTCTTCGAGATGCTGGTCCTCGAAGGGGCCCAAGCCGGCCTGAGCTGGCTGACCATTCTGAAAAAGCGCGACAACTATCGGCGGGCTTTTCACCAGTTCGACCCGGCACGGATTGCCTGCTACGCCGACAGAGATATTGACCGTTTACTAAAGGATTCCGGGATTGTCCGCAACCGCCTCAAGATTGAAGCCGCGATCAGGAATGCCCGCGGATTCCTGCAGATTTGCAGCGAGTACGATTCCTTCTCGGCTTATCTCTGGGCTTTCGTTGGCGGCACACCGATGATCAATAATCGGCAGACCCTGGCCGACATCCCTGCGCAAACTCCTGAATCAGAAAAAATGAGCAAAGACCTGAAAAAACGCGGCTTCAATTTTGTCGGGCCGACCATCTGCTACGCCTTCATGCAGGCCGTCGGCATGGTCAACGATCATACGACCGACTGTTTTCGATACCAGCAACTTATATCGTCTTCTGCTTGAAATCCTGAGCTGATCACGTGCCACTATGTGGCCGAAACAAGGCTTTTGGATAATACGCCAGGGGCCATTTTTGACAAAATCTCCTTGTCCTTATTCGACAATCTCGATACAATGTGTTGCAAATGCAACGCAAGGAGACCGCCATGAAAACAGCAAGCATGCCATCTCTACGAGTGGACCCTGAATTACGTCAAGACGCCGAAAGCGTTTTGCGTGATGGAGAAACCCTCTCCAGCTTTATGGAGCAAGCACTACGGTCGAGTATCCAGTCCCGTCGAGTACAAAAAGAGTTTATCGCACGTGGATTGACATCTCGTGATCAAGCAAAGAGAACGGGTGAGTATTTTGCGGCAGAGGACGTTTTGGTTGAAATGCAGGAGATGCTGTCGCAGGCACAAACCAAGGCTCGCAAGTGAAATATCAGGTACGTTACACAAAAGCAGCCAAAGACGACCTACTACGACTTTATAAATTTCTTTTAGAGAACGATCTAGATGCTGCGAATGGTGCGTTTGAAGCAATCAGAAAAAGTATAGATCTTCTTCAGGATTTTCCTTTCACCTGTAGAAAAGCATCGCCTGAAAACCCTTTTTTGAGGGAAATGGTGATCAGCTTCGGGGCTTGGGGATACGTTGCTCTATTTGAGATTGAGGCAGATAGTATTGTGACCATTCTAGCTGTTCGGCATCAAAGAGAAGAGGATTATCATTGAGGACAGACCCTTGTGTCAGGACCACGGCCCTGGATCACGGAGGCGACAACTATGTTGACACCTGCCGAGAACGTAAAACAAGAATCTGCATTATCAAAAAAGCCCCCAGTCTTAAAGACTGGGGGCTCAGACTGTTGACAAAATCCCCGCCTGAATGGCAGGGATTTTGTTTATATGGAGGGTGAATTCCTGTAAAATGTCGGCATGTTACGAGAACATGACAACAAACAGATCGGCATGGAATTCGTCTGCATCGAAGAGTTGGTTCCCAAAGATCACCTGCTGCGCAAAATCGAACGGGCCATTGACTTTGATTTTATCCGAGACAAGGTCAAAGATCTCTATTGCGCCGACAATGGTCGCCCGGCAGTGGATCCGGTGGTGCTGTTCAAGATGCTGTTTTTGGGCTATCTCTACGGGGTTCGCTCCGAGCGGCAACTGGTTCGGGAGATCCAGGTCA